>JASFLD010000528.1:0-3631 GCA_050118275.1 Gemmatimonadales bacterium | reverse complement strand
TCCACCGCCGAGACAAGCTGATCGGGCTGTTCTGGGCCGAGCAGGACCAGGAGCATGCCCGGGCGGCGCTGCGCAAGGCGGTGTACCGGCTGCGGCAGTCGCTAGGCGAGGATGTGGTAGTGAGTCAGGGCGACGATGCGGTGGGTCTGGCGGAGGACGCGGTGTGGTGCGACGCGGTGGCGTTCGAGGAGGCGCTCGAAGCGGGCAAGCTGGAGGACGCGCTCGAGCTGTACCGCGGTGATTTGTTAGACGGGTTCTACATCTCGGAGGCGCCGGAATTCGAGCGGTGGTTGGAGGGGGAGCGGGAGCGGCTACGCCAGCGTGCGGCCGAGGCGGCGTGGGCGTTGGCGGAGCGCGAGGCGGAGAAGGGGAACGCCGTCGAGGCGGCGCATTGGGCGCGCCGGGCGGCGGCGCTGGCCGCGGATGACGAGGGTGCGATTCGCCGAGGGATCGAGTTTCTGGACGGGATAGGGGACCGGGCGGGGGCGTTGAAGGAGTACGAGGCCTTCGCCCGTCGGCTGCGAGAGGAGTACGAGGCGGAGCCGTCGCCGGAGACGCAGGCGCTGATCGCGGCGGTCCGTGAGCGGGACGTGGCGGCGACCGGCGGCAGTCCGGAATGGTCCGCCGAGGGTCGAGAGCGGGAGGCGCGAGGCGCTGAGGTCTCACCAACAGACGCGCCGCGGCGCTGGCTCACGTGGCGGAACGCAGTCGTCAGTTTCGTCATCGCGCTGGCCGTTTGGGGCTTGGTCGCAACCGGTCTGTTTCTGCTCCGCAGGTTGCCCGTCGAGAGGGCCGGGGAGACCGCCGGCGAGGTAATGCGCGTGGCCGTCTTCCCGTTCAGCGTTCCGTCGGACGCCGAGTATGCCGACCTTAGCGAGGGTCTGATGGAGCTGCTTGGTGCGGCGCTGGACGGCGCGGGCGAGGTGCGCGAGGCGGATCCGTACGGCGTGCTGAGCCGGCTGCGGCGCTCCGAGGCTCGGAGCGAGGTCGATATCGAGACCGCCCGCCGCATCACCCGGGAGTTGGGAGCCAGCCACTTCGTATTTGGACGCCTGCTGGATCTGAGCGGAACGATCCGGATCTCGACCTCGCTCTACTCGCTGGCTGACGACTCGACGTGGCAGAGCGACCACGCGGGACAGATAGAGGAACTCCCGGGTCTGGTCCATACGGTGGCGCGGGACATTCTGGTGCACCTGGAACCGGTACAGGGTGAGTTTCGCGGGAGCGTCAGCGGCGGTTCCACGAGCAGTTATACGGCGCTGCGAGCCTACTTGCGGGGCCAGGCCTACATGCGCCGGCATCACACCGATTCGGCCTTGGTCGAATATCGAACAGCGGTTCAGGAAGACTCGATGTTCGCGCTGGCCTGGATGCGACTGGCCGAGGCGGCAGAATATAGGTCGGCTGATTTCGCGTCGGTCACGAATTGGCAACGCGCTCTCAACCTCCGCGGCCGCCTCAGTCCCCGCAACCGGGCATCTCTCGAGATGGGTTACGCGTTTGGGCGTGGAGACGGACTCGCGGCGGAGAGGGTGGCACGAGCCATGGTCGCGACGTACCCGGACGCGGTGGAAGGGTGGCGATACCTCGGTGACATCTTGAGGATCTATCCGTGGCAACTGGGACGCAACACGGCGCCGGAGGCCGAAGCAGCGTACCTGCGGGCACTGGCCCTCGACCCCGACAACGAACTGGCCGTGAACGGCCTGGCACTCGTGGCCTATTATGACGGCCGGAAGGCCCGGGGCGATTCGTTCACGGAGCAATGGACCGGCGCGCAGTGGGTGCCGCCCGAGGACTCGCTTGGCCGGGCCCAGTATTTCACCGGGCTGGAGACTCGAACATTCCGGCGCCTGGTCAACAGGGTCTGGCTCATCTGCTATGCGACGGACAGCCTGGCCGATGCGGGGCGGATCACTGCGCTCCTGACGGATCCCGCTCGGCCGGTGAGCGAGCGTGCCATCGGCCACCATCTGGGGGCCTGGGTGGGTGTTGCCCGCGGACAATGGCAAGCCGCCGATGAGCACTTCGGGCGGGCGAACCGGCTCGAGCCGGGGATGGGTGTTCTCGAGCGGGCGTGGTACAGCACGTTTCCGTTCTTCGAGTTCGACTCCACGACCCTCCGGGCGATCCATGATTCGCTCGTTCCGTGGACGGCACCGGCGGCGTACGGTCAGCGGGAACGTGGCTATGCCCGGGAGTGGCGACTTCCGCGCTGGCTGCTGCCGCACGCGAAACACTACGTGCTTGGACTGTTGAGCGCCCGGCTGGGTGATGCGGAGGCGGCCGCCGGCTACGCCGCGCGGCTCGAGCGCGCCGTTGAGCCCACCGACTCCATCGCGCTACTCCAAGACCTTGCCCTCGAGGTGCGGGCCCTCGCTGCCGCGGAATGGGGGGAATGGGAGGAGGCCCTGGCGCGTCTCGCTGAGGCCGAGTTGAAGGCGGATCCGTGGGCCGGTATGAAGGATTCCCCCTTCAGCGAGCGTCCGCTGGGCCGCTTCCTGCGGGCCGAGGCCCTCTTGCGCCTGGGACGGGAGCAGGAGGCGCTAAGCTGGTACAGCACGCTAGGCTGGGTCGCCCGCGAGTCGGTTTGGGTCGCCCAGGTGCAGTTGCGGCAGGGCGAGATCTACGAGCGACTCGGCGACGCGGCGGAGGCGGTCCGGCATTACCGGCGCTTCGTCGCGCGCTGGCGCGAGGCCGATCCCGAGTACCAGCCGTTGGTCTATGACGTGAAGGCCCGGATCGCGCGCCTCGCCACCGACCAACCCGTCGAATAAAGAGATCAGGTGGGACACACGAGGCGTGGAGGCGGCGCGGTGTTCGATCCAGGCGCTGTCGCCGGGTCGCAGCCGGTTCACAGCTTGACCTCGAGAGATGCCGAATGATCGAGCTAGGAGTCTTCATCCTGCTTTCAGTCCTGCTCGTAGCATTCACGCTCAGTAGGCCGCACCGGCATCGTTTCCCTCGTTTGATCGCGCTTGAGGCCTTTCTCGCGTTGGTCCTGTTGAACGCCCGCGGATGGTTCGAGGATCCGCTTTCGCCCCGACAACTCGTCTCGTGGCTGTTTCTGGCTGCTTCGCTCGCCCTCGCGGTTCACGGCTTCTGGCTGCTCCGCACAGTCGGAGCGCCAAGAGAGGACATCGAGAATACCAGCCGACTGGTAACCGTGGGGGCTTATCGATACATCCGCCATCCGCTCTACTGCACGCTTCTGCTGAGCGGAATCGGGGTGATGCTGAAGGGCCCCTCTGCGCTCGGGTTCGTCCTCTTGCTGATGTTGATCATGGCTGTGTTCATCACGGCAAAGGTGGAAGAGCAGGAGAACCTCGATAGGTTCGGTGAGGAGTATGTCGCGTATAGGAAGGCCAGCAAGATGTTCATACCGCATTTTCTCTGATGTGCACCAGGCTTCTTTAGCACGAAGAATGGTGTTAACGACGGGGGTCCGTCGATGAGGAAATAATGCGGCGTGCCCGTCGCGCTCTCATGCCAGGCAAGCGGGAAGCTACGGTTGCTTGGAGTCTTGAACCCTGACATCTGAGCGCACCGAACGGTCCGCGCCGATCTCGTACTCCTTCGGCGGCTCCGCGCCCAGCAGGTGCCGCACGAAGTAGTCCCAGCGCCGCCG
>JASFLD010000527.1:0-3639 GCA_050118275.1 Gemmatimonadales bacterium | reverse complement strand
CACTGCCCTGATAGAAGCTGAACGATGCACCGACCGCTCCCTTTCTGAAGGGGAACGCGAGCCCGAACCGGAGAGTGCCCGTGTTGGGATCCTCCGCGAACCGGTCCCGCTGATATCCCACGGAGAGGCCCCGTGACGTGAAGCCGGCGCTCCACTGGGCAAACCGGGCGTTGGTGTCCGGCGGAAAGTCCAAGGCAAATTCCGCCATCACGGATGCGACCGACCTGACGGCCAGCCCCGCCGGGTTTACCCACAGGGCGCGGACGTCGTTGGCGCTCGCAGCGAAGAGGTAGTCAGCCGACCGCGATCGGACGGCTTGGGCTTCGAGCGAGCCTGCGGCGGTGCACGCCGCCGTCAGGATGATGAGGAGGCGGGCGGACAACTAACGGATGACCGACAGTGAGTCGTACCGCACCTGCGTGATCGGGATGATCGTGCCCATCGCGATCACGGTGGCCGTCATGTCCATCGTATCGGCCGAGAAGCGGGACAGCATGCGGCCATCGGCAGCAAGCCGAAGGCCCGCCCAGGACACGCCGGTCCCGTCGATCGTGATCTCCGTGCCGCCCTGCATGCCACCGCCGGCGACGCTGACGTCGGACTTGGCGGTCACCGGGAGGACCCGTGTGCCGTTCTCCTCGACCCAATCCCCGGACTCGTACACGGTCACCGTGGCGATCTCGATGTCCATCCCGCTGGCGCCGCCCATGACCGTTCCGGAATCGGTCCATGTCTGACCCGGGTGCGCGCCTCCCTCCGGCACGGGCGTGAAGAACTGGCTCATCGACTGGTTCATCTGCGTCACCATCGCGTTGGTGCTCTCGGTTCCCGCGAATTCCGTGATCTGACCGGTCGGATGCAGCGTTCCTCCGAACGTGGCTCCGGCTGCGGCCGCGAAGTCGCCCTCGTCGATTCCCGGCGGAAGGGTGCCGGTAGGCACCATCGAATCGACCGTCAACGAAAGGGCGAAGCCGTCGGCGCCGGGCTCGGCCTCCGCGCGCAGGTAGATAGCCGCACCGAATTCGAACGTCGAGACCTGTCCCCCGAATTCCTGTTCGGTGCGATTGTGCGACGCCAGCCGGTAGGTGGCCGTGAAGGGAGCGTAGCGGAACGCGCTGACGGTCTCGGGAGCGGGCTCCTCGCTTCGTGCGGTCTCGCTCGTGGTAGCCGTAGGAGCGCATCCCACCGTCAGGCTGGCGGCCCCCACCAGTACGGCGGCGCTAACCAGTCGCATCAATACTGCGCGTGTTGCCATCAGGAGTTGCCTCAGGTCGTTGAAGGAGTTCGCCCTTGGTCCGGCCGAACACTGCCACCAGCTCGCCATCTGATGCGTCCACGCGCAACAAACGCCAGCCGCCCCGGCTCAACTCGGCACGCCATCCGATGAGACGCTGCCAGTGCAGCTCGCGCGTCCGCAGCACGCGCAAGTCCGCGACGTCTTCCCACCTCGGAGGGTAGGGTTGCCCTTGGGGCGTCTGCTGACGTGCTGGCACGCCGAGCGAAAACCTGTGTTTGGTCGCCATTTCCCTGGTGCGTCACCAAGCCGATCGGCAGTGGGACGGTGGAGCCGTAAGCCGAGTTCTGTTCGGCGCCGGAGCGCCGGACGGTCATCTCTCTGGGATGACGGTCGCCCGCCATCTCGTGCGGCCTACCCGCGGCTCAGACGGTCCGGGCCGGACCTCGCCGCCTATTTGGCCTTGCTCCGACTGGGGGTTACCGTGCCACGTCTGTTGCCAGGCGTGCGGTGGGCTCTTACCCCACCTTTTCACCCTTACCCGCCGCTGCCGGCGGGCGGTTTGTTTTCTGTGGCCCTGTCCGTCGCCTCACGGCGCCCAGGCGTTACCTGGCAGTCTGCCCTGTGGAGCTCGGACTTTCCTCGGTCGGCGTGATCCGCCGACCGCGACCGTCCCGCTCCACCGTCCCGTCGAAAAGATAGCCGCTCACCACCGCCCCCACCACCGATTCTCGGTTCACGTCCTGCCGGGTTGATGCTGGTTGATGCTCCGTTGACACCCCCGCTGCATCATGTCCGCGACTCCTTCGCGGATTAAGCCATGATCGCACCCGCCCCCCTGGTGGCCACCGTGCTGGAACCCCGCGAGCGTGCCCCCCTCGATGTGGCAGCGCGTGGGCGCTTCCGGCCCGTGCATGCGGAAAGCGTCACGCAGGCCATCCGAGCCGTTCGGGAGCGGCCCGTCAACACCGTGCTGCTCTCGGCGCATCGGGTCGATGCCGGCCAACTCGCCGGCGTGTCGATGCTCGTCCGCGGCTTTCCCGGCGTCGCGACCGTCGCCGTGGTTTCGCAGTACTCGGCCGACGCGACCGAACGGCTACTCGATCTCGGCGCCTGCGGCGTCAGGCGCGTCCTCGATCTCAACGCGCGAGACGGGTGGCGCGAGCTCAGGACGCTGCTGGATGATCCCACAACCCCCATCGCCGCGCAGATTCGCGGCCGGGTGATGCCCGTGCTCGACGATGCCACGCCGCCCTGCCGCGCCTACTTCGATGCCCTGATTCGTCTCGCCCCGGTGACAGGCACCGTGCGGGCCATGGCCGAGCGAATTGGGGTCAGCTGCTCCACGCTCATGTCGCGATTCTTCCGGGCCCAACTGCCGTCACCGAAGCGGTATCTCGCCGTGGTGCGGCTGCTCTACGCCGCCGGCCTGTTCAAGGCGCCGGCCCTGTCGATCGCGGATGTGGCCTACCGACTGGAGTACTCGTCGCCGCAGAGCTTCGGTCGGCACCTGCGCTCCGTGCTCGGGATCACCGCAGCCGCATTTCGGCAGCGGTATACCCTCGAAACCGCCCTGGAGCACTTCGTCGCGCGTCTGGTGGTCCCTTACCGGTCGATCTTCCGGACTTTCCGTCCCCTCGACTACGGGGTGCCGGATCCCGGACTCCTCCGGGAGACGTTCCGGCCGACCGTCAGGCGCGCGACAACTCGCTATTCCTGATGGATCTCGGGGGGTAGTCGAAGGTCCGAGAGCGCAATGAGTGAGCGGAGCGGATAGCCGGCCCGCTCGATTGCCCCCCGTCCTCCCTCGTCCCGGTCGACGACCGCCAGCACACCGGATACGCGGGCCCCCTCAGCCGCGAGCGCGTCGATGGCATGCAATGCCGACTGCCCGCTGGTCACGACGTCCTCGACGACTACGACGGCCATCCCTGGCGCGAAGCAGCCCTCGATGCGCCGCTTACCGCCGTGGGGCTTGGCCGCCTTGCGCACCGTGAAGGCCTGGACGATCGGTGGTGCCGCAACGCTGGCTCGCGCGATGGCGTAGGCAACCGGATCGGCCCCGAGCGTGAGTCCCCCGACCGCCTCGGCATCCCAACCGGCACGACGAATCTCCTGAAGACCCAAATCGCCGATCAGCTGCAGACCTTGGGCGGACATGGTCGTGCGTCTGGCATCGATGTAGTACGATGAATTGCGACCAGATGCCAGTGTAAACGTCCCAATGGCAACGGATTGGGACCGCAGCAGATCGGCGAGCGCTTGGCGGAGCGTATCGGTGTGGTTTCGTGGCATGGCTCGTAGTAGTACGAGCTACTACTAATCCTTCCTGCCCTTGAACATCGACTTCATCTTCCCGAGCAGCCCGCCACCAGCTGTCTCGGGCTCGACGTCGGACGCCCCTG
>JASFLD010000526.1:0-3640 GCA_050118275.1 Gemmatimonadales bacterium | reverse complement strand
TGCTGGATGCCACGGCTCAAGGTGTAGATCGTCTCGTAGGCCGTGGCCAGCTGCGGGAGGCGACGGCCGCCTTCGCCGCCATCGAGCCGCAGATGGAATCGGCGCACCGGCGGATCGCGGAGGCGGCCGAGGCGATCGATCAGCGTGCCGCCGCCGACTTCGCGCGCGCCGAGTCGATCTCCAGCGCCGCCCGAGCCAGTACCCTGGTCGCCACGGTGATTTGCTTGTTGATCGCCCTGGCCGTCGGGCTCTGGACAACCGGCGCCCTCACATCACCGATCCGGAAGCTGGCCTCCGCGATGGCCGGAGTCGCCGACGGAACGTTTCATGCGCCAGCCGACCTGCCCTACGATCGTTGGGACGAGATCGGCCACCTCGCGACGTCATTCCGAACGATGGCGCTGCGGCTGGCCGAGTTGGACCGTATGAAGACTGAATTCGTCGGGATCGCCAGCCACGAGCTGAAGGCGCCGATCAACGTGATCAAGGGCTACGCCGAGTTGATCGAGGAGGAGTTGGCGGGCGAGGTGACCGGCCACCAGAGACAGATCCTCCACGCGATAGCCGACCAGACCCACGTCATGGCGCGTCTGGTGAGTCGTTTGATGGACCTCAGCCGTCTCGAGGCGGGGAACTACCGGATGGAGCTCGATGAGATTCGTGTGGAGAATCTGCTGGTGGAAGTGGCCCGCTCGTGGGAACTGGTGGCGACGCAGAAGGGGATCGCCTTCCAGATCTCGATCGAGAACTCGGCCCTGACGCCGATCGTTCTCGACGTGGACCTGATCCGAGACGAAGTGTTGGGCAATCTGCTGTCGAACGCCATGAAGTTCACACCGGCCGGCGGTGAGGTGTGGCTGACGGCGCGAGGTGGGCCGGGGACGATCACCATAGAGGTGTCCGACACGGGGCCCGGCATTCCGGCGGAGCACTGGCCGCACGTCTTTGCCAAGTACTATCAGGTCGAGCGGTCACGCAAGATCGGCGCGGGCCTCGGCCTGGCCATCGCGCGGGAGATCGTCGAGGCCCACGGCGGAACGATCGAGTTGATGGACCGGCCGCGTCGGGGAGCCACCTTCCGTATCGTGCTGCCGCTCCGGCCCCAGGCGCAGCGCCGACAGATCGCCGCCGTCGAGACGCTACCACCGCCCGACCCGTCATCTCGGACGGCGGGCCCCGCGTCGCTCAACTGAGTCGGACAGCCCGGCACCCGCCGCCGGCGGAGTAACCGCTCACCAGCCTTCCAGGAACCCTCCGTCGAACCAATCCCAGAGCAAGTAGACCAGAACCTCTGTGTTCCGGGTATCGGCGTTGGTCAGTGGCAGCTTCACCCCAAGGTTGGCCATCACGTGCTGCCTGGTGTTCAATGTCACCTGCAGCTGCGGCAGCAAGTCGAAATTCGTGTCCGCACCGCTCTCCAGTTCTCGCCCAACCAGTATCTCCAACATCGGTGTCCAACCTCGACCCCAGCGTCCGGCGTTCCAGGTGCGGCCGATGACGGCGCGCACGGCCAGCTCGTCCGCCATGTCGCGGTCGGCAGGCAATTCAGTCAGAGCCTGAAGCTGCAAGAACGATTGCAGCGGCAGGAACTGACCGAAGGCCAGGTACGGTTCGAATACGGTCGTCCCCTTGCTTAGTCCGAGTTGCTCATCCCCGGCTGGCAACACGATGTCGGCTCCCAAGGCGAAGATCGACCCGGTGCGCGAACTGTGGAACGCGGTGTACTTGAAACCGACGTCCACATCTCCGAACCCCGTCTGCCACCCGTCCGGCTCGCCCGTATCCAAGAACGCCAAGGGAAGCCTCACCTCGACTTGGCCGCGCTTGCCGAAGCGTTTCTCGAACAGGAACACGTTTTCCACGGACCCGGGCCCTTCGGCGGCCACTACGGTCGTGATGACCGCTTCATCCTCCGGATACGCCTTCTCGGTAACCAGCGCACGCGGCAAATTCAGTTCGCCGCGCGGCCACCCGGCGTCGCCGCAGAACTCGCGGACATGATTCAACACGTTCTGAATCTGCTCGTCGTTCATTACTTCACCGAAGGCCGGCATCAGCTTGGCGAAGCCGCGCGCCGGGCCCCCGTCGTGGATTACCGCGAACCAGTCGGAATCGGGCTCGCGGGAAGCGAAGTTACAGTCGCTGAAATCCGGCAGCGCCAGCTCGAACCCGACCTGGCTGGATGACTGGCCCCTTCCGTCACTCCCGTGACAGGCCGCACAGCTTGTCTCGTAGAGCCGAGCAGCGCTGGTGTCAGGAGGCAAGAAATCGGCCGACTCGGTACCTGGCGATCCCAACGCGAGCGCCGGCGTGAATGCCCGCAGGGCGCAGAATAGCGCCAGCGGCGGAGGCAATTTCGGCCATCTCGTGCCACTGTAAGCCATTGGACGTCTCCCGAAACGTGCCAGTTTACCCCGTCCTGAGCGGCGCGAGCGATGCAGATCGTCCGGAATCGCGGATCTTGCCGTCACGGATTTGTCGCGCCGCGGGTCGGATCGTCAGCGATTCGATCTGATACCTTCAGATGTGGCAATTCTCGTGCTTACCGCGCAGAGGGCATGCCTCTTGCCCTGATGACGAGCGTAATCAACCGACTGGCGACCACAGCTATCTGGCCCGAGGTTCGAGCGGCCAAGAATCGGAGTATTAGGGGAGGGCGAGATGGTCAGGACAGCAGCGAGCGTCATCGCAAGCGTCGTGATGGTTCTTGTCTTGGTGTCTCCCGGGTGGTCTCAGAGCGCCGGGGCGCCGCGTCACCTGCAGGACGAGGACTGGCCATTCGTGACGTCGGAGCGCTGCATCGCGTGTCACAGCGGCTTGACTACGGGCGTTGGTGAAGACGTGTCGATCGGTTTCAATTGGCGATCCTCGATGATGGCGAACTCGGCCCGCGATCCGTATTGGCAGGCGGCGGTGCGGCGCGAGGTGCTGGATCACCCGGAGGCACAAACGGCCATCGAAGACAAGTGTTCGACGTGTCACATGCCGATGGCTCGTTTCCGCGCCGCGGCCGCCGGTCAAGGTGGCGAGGTGTTCGCGAATCTCGCCGCTGGCGCCGGCGGTGCCGTTGCGGCGTTCGACGGAGCCTCGTGTACGGTCTGCCATCAGATCCTCAGCCAGAACCTCGGCGAGCCGGAGAGCTTCACCGGCGGTTTCCTCGTCGATACGACACGACCGCTGGACGAGCGCGAGATCTTCGGTCCCTTGGACGTCGACGAGGGGCGGAAGCACCTCATGCGCTCGGCGTCACGTTTCATTCCGCAACAAGCCGATCACATTCAGAGCGCCGAATTGTGCGCGACGTGTCACACGTTGTACACGCATGCGCTGAACGACGAGGGCGAAGTGGTCGGCGAACTGGCAGAGCAGGTACCGTATCTGGAGTGGACGCACAGCGAGTACCAATACCGACGCAGCTGTCAGAGCTGTCACATGCCGGTCGTCTCCGATAGCACGGCCATCGCGTCCGTCGTCGGTCAGCCGCGCTCCGGTCTCTCGCGGCACGTGTTCCGCGGCGGTAATGCCTTCATGCTGAGCATGTTGAACAAGTACCGCGCGGACCAGGCCGTGGCCGCTCTACCTGTTGAGATGGACGCATCGGTTCGTCGTGCGACCGAGAATCTGCGGAACCTCAGCGCGC
>JASFLD010000525.1:0-3656 GCA_050118275.1 Gemmatimonadales bacterium | reverse complement strand
GCTGGCGTACGAGACGCGGAACCCGAAGAGGTCGGAGCCCCGGACATCGAGGGCGAACTGGCCGACGATCCCGGTGTTGTCGACGGGCGCAGCCAGCCGCATGTCGTCGACCCAGAGTTCGCCGGAGAGCGGGAAGTCGGAGCCCGAGTTGTAGACTCCCAGCGAGATCTGGCGGACCGCCGCCAGGTTCGGGGCGCGCGATCTCTGCGCGATCACCACCGCGTAGCTGCTGTCGCCGTCCTCGAAGACGTCCACGTCCCAAAGGCGCAGGACGCTGTCGCCCGGCAGGCCGCCCGCGCGCAGCATCAGCTCCTCGGCCCGCGTGCGCAGCGCGATGAAGCGCTCGAAGTTGACGCGGATCTCCGGTTGCCACGCCTGGCGCAGCTCGACCCCGCCCGCCCCCTCCGGGACCTCGGTCAGCGCGGTCCTGAACATGTAGAAGTTGCGCGCGTTTTCTCCCAGCTTGACGACGAACTGCAACGGCTCCCCCGCCGTCCCCCAGGCGCCCTCGTAGCCCAGCGCCCAGACCAACAGCGAGCGGTAGGCGAGGAAGTCGCGGGGCGTCTGCGCGTACTGCAGGTAGACCTCGCCGCGCTGGTCCGAGCCGACCTCGCTGAATCGGATGCTCAAAGACTGCTCGTTGAACGACTGGCCGCCGAAACCGAGCGGGTCCGACTGGTTCGCCACCTGGTTGGTGACGCCGGGGGGCGGCGTGTACCTGGGGTCGGTGGTACTGATCGGGCCCACCTCGACCAGCGTGCCCGCCGTCACCACCGACGTCGAATCGGACAGGCCGTCGACGACTCCGTTCGCGCCGCGTTTCAGCCAGCGCGATCCCAGGAACCGAGCCCGGGCGAGGATGAGCCGGTTGTCCGTCTCCGTCACCCAGGTGAAGCGCATGTGGCGGATGTTCTGGAATTCCGCATCGGTCACACGCTCGCGGTGATCGGGCTTCCGCAGCGGGATGCGATAGAGACGGAAGCGGACGCCGGACGCGATCTCGTTCGCGTCGCGCACGAAGTAGGGGCTCGAGCGGTCGCCGAGGACGACGGTGTAACGGAAGTAGCGCTCATCCTCGTCGAGGATCTGGTTCTGATTGAGGTCCTCGCTGTCCTCAAGCCCGTTGTTGCGGGTGCAGTTGGCATTGATGCTGCCGAGCGGATAGGCGATGCGGCCGGGTTCCGCCTGGCACCCCGTATCCCAGAGCCCGACGTCGTCGGCATTGCTCCAGACGCGTGGAGGTGCGACCTCGCGGTCGAGCTGCCCGATGCCGGAGGGTGCACCCAGCGAATCGATGGCGAAGGCATCCTCGCTCACCGTGCCCAGATCGATGATCAGGTTCGTCGAGTCGGCCGCCGCGTCGGCGATCGCCACGTAGAACTCCAAGAACTCGATGCTCGTGAAGTCCTGCCCGGCCGAGGAGATCACGCTGGTCATTGACGCCCAGGCCGGAACCGGCGGCGGATTGGGGTTGGGTGCGACCTCCCGATTCTGAGGCTGTCGTGACGTGATGGTGAGGACCGGCTCTCTGCGCTGCTGCCCCGTGATCAGGATCAAGCTGTCCACCTGGCCCGGCTCCAAGCCTCCAACCAGCGCGCTGCCATCGGTCGTCTGCACCGTGTACTGATCCTGCCAGACCAGCTCGCCCGCGTTCTCCAGCGCGAAGGCGGGCGGCGCGATGGCCTCGGCGCCCGCGTTCGTCTCCGGGGCGGAAGCCAAGCGCCAGGCCCGCGACAGCAGGTTGAGCGAGAAGCCCGGACCGCCCTCGAAGTCCTCGACGTACGTCACGCCCTGCGTGTTCGTCGTCGGCATCGACAGCGCCACCTCGCCGTCCAGCGAGATCGACGACGACGCCTCCGAGTCCACACCCGGCAAGGCGTTGGCCAGGCCGGTCAGCCAGTCGGGCCTGAAATCCAGCCGGCCCGAGAACCCGGTCAGCCGCACGGCGCTGGGCTCGAGCCCCAGCTCGGGACGCGTCTGCAGCGTCTTCTCCGTCTGCGATAGGCCGATGAAGTTGAACTCGCCGATCTGGCCGATACCGTAGCGCGCCTGCAGGCCGAACACCGTCGTCGGCGCCAATTGGAAGAGCGGTTTCTGCTCGAACGAGACGCGGACCCTGGCGCTGGGGTTGTTGGCGAACCAGCGTTCCGGCTCGCGTAACTCGACCTGACCGACGTCGTAGTCGATCGTGTAGTCCTCGCCCCGAATCAGCTCCGTCTCGTCGATGATGACCCGCTCGCTGCCCTCGCGCACGCCGCCGGCGCCCAGCGAGATGGTGGAGAGGAAACCCTCGAAGCGCTGGCGATACGACAGCGTCAGTAGATAGAGATTCGATCCGCCCCGGATGCCGTCGTTCGGCTCGTCGTAGATCGTGGCGTTCCGGTCGCCCGGATCGAGGGGGAACGGTTCACCGGACAGGCCCGGCACGTCGCGCAAGGGCGGCGGTTGCTTGAACGGCTCGAGCGTCGGGAAGACGATGTAGGCGCCGGACGGGCCGGGCGCCGCCTCGGTGCCGCCGCTCGCCTCGTAGATCTGCGAGATGTCAAGTCGGTTGTCCGTCGGATCGTCGTCCAGCCCGAAGATCTTGAGGAATTCCAACTGGGTACCGTCGGGCGCGGCGCGGAAGGTGTTACCCACCTCGGGATCGCCCTGCGAGATTATCAGTTCGACGCTCGACTCGACGACGCCGGGGCTAGCGGAGACCCTATAGATATGGTGCATCTCCCGCGACCAGGTCGCCGTCCCCGGCCGCGTGTTGAGACCCTTGATCAGCTCGAGCTCCGGTGCCGGCACGTTATCCGGGTCGGCGTTGTGGGCGTCCGATTGCGCCTCGGCGTTGAACGTGCCGACCTCGCTCCCGTCCTCGGCGATGTAGGTGATGGCCAGCCCTTCCTGGTCGCGTATCGTGTTCCGCAGTTGTATCCACAGACCGCTGCGATGCAGGACGTAGTCCTCGCCGTCGATCAGCGGCCGGAAGAGCCCGCTCAGCGTGTCGGTCACGACCGTGTCGATACCCGCCTCCGTCTGCAGCGTGTCGAACGCCACCGCGACGGCCGTGATGAAGCCCTCCGGCACCTGGGTCCCCACGCCCAGGCCGACCGTCTCGTAGCGATAGACCTTGACGACCGACGCCGGCTTCAGGTCGGGTGGCGCGTCGGCGGCGATCAACGTCTGAACGTCAATGTGGGGATAGTCCGGCAGTCGGCGCGGATTGAAGAGGAAGAAGAAGCGGCCGCTCTCGTAGTCGGCGTCATCCAGGATCGTGACCGCGTCTTGCTCGAACCCCTGTCCGCCACCGCCGACCAGACGCTCGATCACCCCCACATCGCCTTTCTGCTGCGCCCAGACGGCCTGGAAGTCGACCGGCCCCATCTGTCCGGTGGTGCGGAAGCCGAAGTTGCCCGCCGGGATGCCCTGGGTGAGATAGCCGCTCTGCGGCAAGGGGAAGCCAACGTCACCCACCTCGACGCGTTGCAGGATCTCGTCCTCCAGGCCCTGATAGAAGACGTTGATGTTGTTGGCGGCGTCGAACTCGCGGCGGTTGTCGTAGTCGACGCTGACGTGGATGCGATCGGATATCGTGCCGCCGACGCGCGCGCCGAACTGAATGTCGGGCTTCAGCGTCGGGATGAGGCTGGGGTCGCAGTTCAGCGCCA
>JASFLD010000524.1:0-3660 GCA_050118275.1 Gemmatimonadales bacterium | reverse complement strand
ATCGTGGTCTTCTACACCGACCACGGCGGTCCGCTGCCGCGCCAGAAGCGCCTGCTGTACGACTCGGGCCTGCACGTGCCCATGATCGTTCGCTTTCCCCGTCGACAGCACGCCGGCACGATCGACGACCAACTCATCAGCTTCGTCGACCTGGCACCGACGATGTTCTCGTTGGCTGGCATCGAACCGCCGGGTTACCTGGACGGACAGGCCTTCCTCGGCCGCTTCCGCGTGGCCAATAAACGCAGCTACGTCTACGCGGCGTCCGACCGGCTCGACAACTACTACGACATGATCCGGGCGGTGCGCGACGACCGCTTCGAGTATCTGCGCAACTTCAGGCCGGACCAGGGTTACTACCTGCCCCTCGCCTATCGCGAGCAGATGGCGACGATGCAGGAGCTGCTGCGCCTGCGTGACGAAGGCGCGTTGGATGCCTACCAGAGTCAGTGGTTCCGGCCTTCCAAGCCGGAGGAAGAGCTCTTCGACGCCGGGAACGACCCATACGAACTGCATGATCTGGCCGCCGACCCGGACTACGCAGAGAGACTGCGCGAGCTGCGCAACGAGCTCGACCGCTGGATGGCCGCTATCGACGACAAAGGCTTCATTCCCGAAGGTGAGCTGATCGAGCGGTTCTGGCCCGATTGGGATCAGCCCATCACCGCGGCTCCGGAGGCGCGCCGCGACGGAGTACGGATCGTGCTCAGCTCTGCCACGGAAGCAGCCTCCATCGGCTACAGGCTGCTCGCTGACGGAGATTCGGCGGTGGGACCGTGGGCGGTGTACACCGAACCGGTGGCGCTGCCGGCCGGCCGGCGACTCGTGTGCATCGCGCACCGCCTGGGCTACCGGCCGAGCGCGATCGTGGAGTTCGAATGATGCGGTAGGGTTCGCGTCATGGCCGGACTGGTCTGGTCCTGGCTGTTGTCGTAGCCAGCCCCGCGGCCAAAGCTGACGTCCACGGTCGGACATGATCCTGACGGTCCTGATCTTCCGTGAGAGATCAACATCTTCGCCATTCGGTGGATCGAGCCCACATTGACACGCGAGCGAAGACTGCCTATGGGGTAGCTTCGCTTTCGTGATCACCGCTCGCTGCGCTACTGCGAGAACGGCAACCCGGAGCCGAGAATGCCTGACATAGCATCGTTCCACCCACAGGTCGTCCACTTCGTTGTCGCGCTGCTGATCGTGGGTGTCCTCTTCCGGCTGCTCTCCTTCACCGGCAAGGTCCCATTCGCCAACGCCGCGGCGACTACGTTGATTGTCTTGGGCGCTCTGGCGGCCGTCGTCGCCGTCGAGTCGGGTACGCAAGCGCACGGGCCGGCGGAGCGGGTACCGGGTGCGCGAGACGCGGTGATGGAGCACGAGGAGTGGGGTGAGCGCACGCGCAACGTCTTCCTAGTGGTGGCCGCGCTGGAGCTCGTGGGGCTGGCGGTAAGGAACCGCAAGTATCGTCGCATTGTCCACGCCGCCGCGGGCGTTGTGGGGATCGCGGGCCTCTTCGTTCTCTACGAAGCTGCGGAGCACGGCGGGTCACTGGTCTATTCCTATGCTGGCGGTGTCGGGGTCCGCAGCGGTGCGCCGGAAGACGTGGAGCGGTTGCTGGTCGCCGGGCTTTACCACTCGGCGATGCTCGAGCGGCGCGAGGGTCGTCCAGAAGACGCGGCAAGGCTCTTCGAGGAGCTCGCGCGCCAGAGACCTGCAGATCCTGCAGTCCAGCTCCTGCGTGTCGAGTCGTTGCTCCGTGACCGGGGGGACGCGGCCGCCGCACTGGCGGCGCTCCGGTCACTGGGCCCCGACCTGCAGAACGGATCCCTGCGCTATCGTCTCGGTCTACTGAGGGCCGACATCCACGAGGCGGCCGGAATGCCCGACTCCGCGCGCGCTGACCTCGAGGCCTTGGCGGCCGCTTTCCCGGACAGCGAGCGCGTGCAGCAGCAGGTGCGCGAGCGCCTCGAGCAGCTGAGTCCGACCGGCGGCTAATGCCCCCACTTCACGGGGAGCCACGATGCCAGGTGATCGCGAACTGCACGTTGTAACGGGCGCTTTCGGATACTCCGGCCGGTACATCGCCGAGCGGCTCCTCCGAGCCGGGAATCGCGTCCGGACGCTCACCAACTCACCAGATCGCGAGCATCCCTTCGGGGATCGAATCGAAGTCCATCCCTTCAACTTCGACCAGCCGGAGAAGCTCGTCAGATCCCTCGAGGGTGCACAGGTCCTCTATAACACCTACTGGGTGCGCTTCAATCGCGCCGGCTTCCGATACTCGCAGGCAATCGACAACACACGCGCTCTATTCAGCGCCGCGCGACGCGCTGCGGTTGCGCGCGTGGTGCACGTCAGCATCACGAATCCATCGGAAGATTCCAGCCTCGAGTACTTCCGCGGCAAGGCTCTTCTGGAGCGTGAATTGAGGGAGTCCGGGCTTTCGCACGCGATCCTACGACCGGCGGTTCTCTTCGGAGGCGAGGACATTCTCATCAACAACATTGCCTGGGCGCTTCGCCGCCTGCCCATCTTCGGAATCTTCGGAGACGGCCAATATCGCTTGCAGCCCATTCACGTTCACGACTTCGCCGATCTCGCCGTCGCGCACGGCATGGAGCGGGCAGACCGTACCATCGATGCCATTGGCCCTGAAACGTACACCTACCGCGAGCTCATCCATGAGCTTGCTCGAGTCATTGGCGTCCGACGCCCGATCGTTTCTGTTCCGCCCCCGCTTGGCTATGCAGCAGGTTGGCTTATTGGTAAGCTGCTGGGCGACGTTCTAATCACGCGAGATGAAATCGAGGGTCTCATGCAGGGCCTACTCGCGACCGAATCCGAACCAACGGGCCAAACGAAGCTGTCCGCGTGGGCACGTGAGCACGCCTCGACGCTGGGCAGGCGTTATGCGAGTGAACTCGGCCGGAGACGGGATCGCCGCGCGGCCTATGCGAAGGACCAGGCTCATTGAACGAAGACCCTGTAGGCCCACGGCTCCAGGGCCAGCCGCAAGGATGCGCTGAACTGAACCGGCTCTCCGCTGAAGTACTCGGTATAGGCTCCGTGGTAAAGACTCTCTCGGAACGAGACGGCTTGCGGTTCGGGTGAGAGATTCAGGACAACGAACACTTTGTCGCGTTCGTTCCGCCGAACGAAGCTCAGCACCTTCGCTTCGACGCTGTTGGGCACCTTGATCATGGTCGCGCCCCAGTGCGCATTCCAGAGTACGGTGTTGTCGTGCTTCAAGGCGAAGAGTCTCCGGTACAGATCACCAATCGGGTGCTCTCTCCACTCGATCGAGTCCTTCTCGAAGAACGCCAGGCGGCGCGGATTGCCGGCTTCCTGTCCGCTGTATATCAGCGGCACCCCATCGCCGACCACGGACAGCACGATCGCCGCTTCGAGCGCGTCCCCGAACTGCTCGAATTGGGTTCCCTCCCAGGCGTTCTTGTCGTGATTGCTCACGAAGGTCATCCGCATGCTGTTCGCGGGAAAGGCGCCTTCGTCCCAAGAGTAGTAGACGTACAGGCTGTTGACGTCCAACTCGCCCGTCGCGATCCGGTGCATGGCTTCGTTCCAGCTCCAGGCGTACGTGGCGTCGAAGGCTTCGGCGTGGAGATCGCGTGACTCCCATTCGGCCAGCATGAAGACCGGCTTGATAGC
>JASFLD010000523.1:0-3667 GCA_050118275.1 Gemmatimonadales bacterium | reverse complement strand
CAGATTCGCGTAGGCGAACGTCGTGTAGCTGAGTCCGTGACCGAAGGGGAACAGCGGATCACCGCTGAAATAGCGGTAGGTCCGGCCGGCCATCGCGTAGTCGGAGAAAGGCGGCAGCTGGTCCGTTGACTTGAAGAACGTGACCGGCAGCCGGCCCGCCGGATTGTAGTCGCCGAACAGGACGTCGGCCAACGCCTCGCCCGCCGCCTGGCCCGGGTACCAGGCTTCCACGATCGCGGGGGCGTGCTCCGCGGCCCAGTTGACCGCCAGGGCGCTGCCGTTGAGCAGCACCAGCACGACGGGTTTGTCGAGGGCCGCGATGCTCTGCAGCAGTGCCTCCTGCGGTTCGGGCAGCCCGATCTCGACCCGGTCGCCCCCGGCGAAGCCCGGCACGTCGACACGCATTTCTTCGCCTTCCAGCCGCGGTGACAGGCCCAGTACCATGATCACGGCATCGGCGGTGGCCGCCGCGGCCAGCGCCTCGTGGCGCAGGTCGGGGGCCGGCTTCGCCCAGACCAGCTGCAGGCTGGCATCGGCGCGGCGGTCCCGGTACTCCAGCGTGATCGAGCGGGGTTCGCCGGCCATCAATTCGACGTCCGCCCACCGGGTCATCACGACGTGACGGTCGCTGTACTCGACGATGAGCGAGTCGTCGAGAAACAGGCGTACCTCGCCGAACACGCGTACGCCGAGCGCGTAGCGGCCGCTCTCGGGCGGAATGAGCTGGCCGTGCCAGCGCACGCTGAAGCTGTCGGCGCGAGTCTCTGGCGCCGGCGGCTCCTCCCACCAGTTGAAGTCGATGACCGGGTCGACCTTCTCCGCGTAAGAAACCAGGGGCGACTTCGCCCACTCGTAGCCGTTGTAGTACTCTCCAACGAGTCCCGAGACAGACTTGCCTTGGAATGAGGCCCGCAGAGCGCTGGATGGCACGACCTCGAAGGACGGCAGGCCGGCGGCGATGTCGGAGCCGCGCGCGTAGATTACCTCGGTGGCCGGTGAGACCGCGCGCCGGATCCCATCCAGCGGCGTCACCGGCTGGGAGGGCGTGCCGTTGTAGTTGCCCAGCAACGTCTCGACGTCGTCCGCGTTGGGCCCGATGACCGCCAGGGTTCCAAGATCCTTTGGCAACGGCAGCAGGTCGCCGTCGTTCTTCAGCAAGACGATCGACTCGCGGGCCGCCTGCAGCGCCAAGTATCGATGCGCCTCCGAATCGTTGATGGTGATCGGGATCTGCGCGAAGGGGACCAGCTCCGGCGGGTCGAACATGCCGAGCTGGAAGCGAGCGCGTAGCAAGCGAGCGAGCGACACATCGATCTGTTCCTCGCTGATCAACCCCTCGCTCACCGCCATCACCAGACTGTCGTAGGTAACGCCGCAATTGAGGTCGGTGCCGGCGGCGACGCCCAGCGCCGCGGCTTCGGCGGCGGTCTCGACCATCTTGTGAGTGGCGTAGATGTCCTGGATCGCCCAACAGTCGGAGACCACGTAGCCGTCGAAGCCCCATTCGCTGCGGAGGATCCGACGGAGCAGTAGGTCGCTGGCGCAACACGGCTCGCCCAGGGTGCGATTGTAGGCGCACATGACCGAACCGACACCGCCCTCGACGACGGCGGCGCGGAAGGCGGGTAGATAAGTCTCGCGCAGGTCGCGCTCGTCCACCACGGCGTTGAAGGTGTGGCGGTCCGGTTCGGGCCCGCTGTGCACGGCGTAGTGCTTGGCCGTGGCGACAGTCTTCAGATAGTGCGGGTCGTCGCCCTGCAACCCCTTGACGAACTGGACGGCCAGCCGGCCGGTCAGGTACGGGTCCTCACCGTAGGTCTCCATCCCACGTCCCCAACGAGGGTCGCGAAAGATGTTGATGTTGGGCGAGAAGAAGGTGAGTCCCTCGTAGATCCCGTGCCGGCCTTTGCGCGCCGAGTCGTGGTGCTTCGCCCGGGCTTCATCGGATGTCGCCGCCGCCACTCGAAACATGAGGTTGGTGTCCCAGGTGGCGGCGAGACCGATCGCCTGCGGGAATACCGTGGCGCGGCCCGCCCGGGCCACGCCGTGCAACGCCTCGCTCCACCAGTCGTATGCGTGGATGCCCAATCGCTCAACCGCCGCGGCCTCGTGAGTCATCTGCGAGACCTTCTCCTCCGGAGTCATGCGCGAGAGCAGATCGTGGACGCGTACCTCGACGGCGAGATCGGGATCTTCGAATGGCAACATTTCCGTACTGGGCCGTGGTTTGGTTGGTGGTGTGGGTGCACAGGCGAACGCGGCCGTGGCCGCCAGGGTCAGGAGCGCGCCGGCTGCGATGCGTCGAATCACGATTCCGCGCATAGTCGATCTCCGTATTGCACGTCGAGTCTCGATTGTGACAGACCCGGCCCTCGGTCCGCAGGTTCAGGGTCGGATGCCAGCTCGGGATGCGATCTATGTGCAGAATTCACGTCGCGGCTGGCAGACGGCCACGACAGACGGCCGCCGGCTGGGCTGTTCGCTCGACGCGGTGGTGGATTGCCGGTCCCGTCTAAGATGAGGCGGGCCTGGCGACTGGGCAACGACGGTCAGGCGAGGATTTGGAGTGGCGGTCCCTCCGGGATATCGCGACGGAAAATCAAAAAATCTTGCATGATCAGCCCCTGATTTGCATGATTGTCACATGATCGCGTAGATGACGGCTTCGTGATCGTGGCCTCGTAGCGTGTGCACGTTGCGTGGGCAACGAGACGTTGGTTCTCAAAGACGACCGGGAGGCCCACGATGACGCTCGATCGAAGGACTGTGAGTACGGTTGGAAGTCTGGCCGCTTTGCTCGCGGTCGCCGCGATGTGGATCTACCTCGTGCTCAATCTGATGCAGAGCGGAAGCCCGGTTCCATAGGAAGAACAGCGTCGAGGCCACTCGATGTGGGCCTGCGCGAGCGGGTTTATTGGGACAGCGAGTTACGAACTCGAGCGGCAGGTGGGAGCGCTCGAAGAAGGCTCGGGAGGTAGACCGGTTCGGGTCCGCCTCTCGGGCCTTTTGTAGGTGGCGCGACGCCGCTCGGACGAACAGTTGCCGGACGGCGTTGCAGGACGTATGGTACTGCCATAAGACCGACACGCGATGGCGGGTCCTGCCTCCGCCTCGAATGGCGACCATCGCAGCGAGAGTGTGAAACCTGAATGTTCTCCAGTGCCAGGCGGGCGAGATCCCAGCGTAAGTTTCCCATCCCATAAGGACCCAGCGATGAACATCTACGTAGGTAACCTGTCTCGAGACGTCACCGAAGCAGAACTGCGCGAGGCCTTCGAGGCCTTCGGTGAGGTCACGTCCTGCAACATCATCACAGACAAGTTCAGCGGCGAGTCCCGCGGGTTCGGATTCGTGGAGATGCCGACCCAAGCTGAAGCCCAGGCTGCGATGGACGACCTGAACGGGAAGGAGATGAAGGGACGGGAGCTGAACGTGAATGAGGCTCGTCCCCGAACGGAGAAGCGCCGCGGCGGCGGCGGCGGTGGCTACCGCGGTGGTGGTGGCGGAGGTCGTGGCGGTGGCCCGCGCGGCGGCGGCGGTCGCGGCGGTGGTCCGCGCGGCGGTGGTGGCCGCGGCGGCGGGCGGCGCTTCTAAGCGAAACTCCTCAAACGACGTGGCGTAGCTCTCTGCTCGCCACGTCGCATCCTCCAGGCAGCGTCGTGGCTTG
>JASFLD010000522.1:0-3668 GCA_050118275.1 Gemmatimonadales bacterium | reverse complement strand
TGGCCAACGATCTGAATATCTCGTACCGGAGGGTCAACGTGGCTCGCGACAAGAGCCTGGCGAAGCACCTGTTGGAGAACGATGCGACACGGCAGATGCTCATAGAGGCGCAGAGGGCGGACCTGCAGCTCTACGAGTACGTCAGACGGGAATTGTACCCGGCCCTTCAGCGAGAATACGGGCCCACGCTCGAGGCGGACGTGGCACAGTACAGGGAGTCACAGGGCAACGGTTTCAGTCTCTCGAAACTAACGGCATGTCGCTTGAAGCACTACTTGGTCTATGATCCGTTGTTACGCCTCCATAGACGGGGTATCAAGCTTGTCTAAGTCGGCTATGAAACCGCGTCGCACGATCGACCGAAAGGGTGATTTCTCGGATATTCGGCGAGGACTGAAGAACGTAGCGGTGGTGGCCGAAGTCCAGGGAGGAAGTGTCCGACGATGAGTCTACGGCAAAGGGCAATCCAGGGCGTCTTCTGGTCAATCGTCCAAAAATGGGGGCGGGAAGGCATCTCCCTCGTCGTCCTCGTGGCTCTATCACGGCTGCTGGCTCCGGAAGCTTTTGGCTTGGTGGCCCTGGCGCTGGTCTTTACCGAGTTCGTCAACATCTTCTTGGACCAGGGCTTCAGTGCCGCAATCGTACAGCACCCCGATCTAGACGAGGAACATCTCGACACGGCCTTCTGGATCAGTGTCGGAATTGGCATCCTGTTGACCGCGGGCGGTTTTGTAGGGGCGGGTTTGATTGGCGCGTTCTTCCACGAACCACGCCTCGGCCCGGTGGTGAAATGGTTGTCAGCCGGGTTCATACTCACCGCGCTGAGCAGTACGCAGATGGCGATCCTCCAACGCGAGATGGCTTTCAAGAGCTTGGCGGTCCGCTCGATGACGGCCAAGGTGGTGGGTGGTATCGTGGGGGTGAGTTTGGCCTTTGCCGGATTCGGTGTCTGGAGTCTGGTTGCCCAGAGGCTGGCAGCTGCCGTGGCCGGTGTCATCGTGCTCTGGCGTGCCAGCGATTGGCGACCTGGTTTCAAGCTGTCCAAGACGCATTACAAGGAACTGTTCAGCTTCGGCGTATCCGTCGTCGGAAACAACTTCTTGAAAGTCTTCGTCCGTCGCTCGAACGACTTCCTGATCGGCTATTTCCTCGGACCGACATTGCTGGGTATCTACACCATCGGCTACCGGCTGCTGTTGGTCGTACTTCGACTCGTCACGGGCATCATCAACTCCGTGGCGTTTCCGATGTTTGCTCGCCTGCAGCATAGCCGGGAGCGGATGCGGCGCGCCTTCTACCAAGTCACGCAATACACGAGCCTGCTCGCCTTCCCGGTCTTCCTCGGGTTGGCCGTTCTGTCGCCCGACCTGATCCCGGCTGTCTTTGGCGACCAATGGGCGCGAAGCGTTCCGATTATGCAGGTTCTGGCGTTCATCGGCATTCTCGAGTCGGTGATGGCGTTCAACGGCAGCGTCATCCGGGCCGCGGGAAAACCGTCGTGGCAACTCGGTATCATGCTGCTGACCTCAGTGGGGAGCTTGATCGGATTCCTGATTGCGGTCCGCTGGGGCATCGTGGCCGTCGCGACTTCTTTCGTCATCGTCGGTTACCTGGTCGCGCCCCTCTCCTGTGTAGCTGTCCGCAAGCTCATCCGAATCGACTTCCGGACCTACGCGGGACAGTTCGTAGCGCCAATGTCCGCCTCCCTGGTCATGGTCATGGTTGTCGCGCTGCTCAGAGACGTTCTCGGGCGTCAGGGATTGAACTCGTATGTGTTGTTGGCAATTTGTGTCGCGGCGGGTGGGTTGGCTTATCTGGCGGTTGTTGGATTGACAGCCCGATCGCTGTGGCGGCAGCTGATTGAACTGCTGAGTCTGGCTCTGCCGAGCTGGAAATACAAGAGGACATAGAGGCGTACCACATAAGTGGGGGGCAGTAACCGTGGCTATGCACAGGCTTTCGTTTCTCCTATCGCTGGTGTTCATTTTCGTCGTTCCTTGGGAGGGCGTGATTGAGTTTCCCGGCCTTGGCACTGCAGCCAAGGCACTCGGACTCGCGACCGGAGTTACTTGGGTCGCGGCAGTGTTGATCACGGATCGAATTCGCAAGCCTGGCCGGTTCCACATCATGGTCTGCTTGTTCGTGATGTGGTACGCCCTCAGCATGTTCTGGAGCGCCGATCCTACCAGGACCTTTTCTCAGCTGGGAACGTGGGTTCAATTGCTGGGAATGATCCTAGTTTTTTGGGATCTCTACGACAGCCACGATAAGGTCTTGGCTGGGCTGCAGGCATTCGTCTTGGGCGAATTCGTGGGCATTGGGTACGCGGTTTCCAATTATCTCGCCGGAAACGCTTTTTATACCTACTACCAGCGCTTCACTCCCGCGGCCCAGAGTGGTCCGGACGGGTTCGGCTTCATCGTGGTTCTCGGGATACCTGTAGCCTGGTATCTTGCCAGTTCAATGAGCAACACAAGAGTGGGTTCCTTGTTGAAGGTGGTGAATTACGCCTACGTCCCGGCGGCTTTTGTGGGCCTTGCACTGTCCGGTACCCGCACAGCTATGGTCGCCTCATTGGTCGGTTTGGCGTTCGGCCTCGGCTCACTCACCCGTGTTCGACTGGCGGCCCGCATACCCACATTCCTGCTTCTGGCTGCGGCCATCCTCGTCCTGCTACCTCATGTTCAGGGCTTACGATCATTTCAGCGGTTCAGCACGACGTACTCGGAAATCAAGGGGGGCGATCTCAACAACCGCACGAACAACTGGCGCGAAGGGCTCGCCACCGTGCCTGAGCACCCGATCCTTGGCGTGGGCGGCAACATGTACCGCTCTGTGAACAGTTTGGGAAAGTTGGCTCACAATTCCTTTCTTTCAGTCCTGGTCGAGACTGGAATAGTAGGATTCACGCTGTTCGGGATCATATTGGCGATTACCGTAATCGAGGTGTGGAAGCAACCGAAGTGGGAAGCGAGGTTCTGGCTCACTGTCCTTGCGGTCTGGACGATCGGCGCTTCCACTCTGACCTACGAGAGCAGGAAGGCAACCTGGCTGTTTCTGAGTTTGGCCATCGCGAGTGCAGCCGCGACTTGGCCGCGCGATGAATCTGTACCAGGCGTTCAAGGTGATGCGCCGCCCGCCGGTCCCCTCGTCAGCCGGGCCAGGATCAACCACCTGCTCCAGAGCGGATAGCTCTATGTATCTCACTGCATTCTGGCGACCACGATCTGTTGCAGGATGGTCAGATGACGTTGCCTAACTTTCTAGGCATCGGAGCGCCGCGAGCCGGCACGACCTGGTTGAACACGCTACTTGCCAGCCATCCAGATGTCTTCACTCCAACGGTGCGTGACGAGATCAACTTCTTCGATTACTACTACGAGCGTGGTGTTGAATGGTACGAGACTTTGTTCCCTGAACCGGAGAGTGCTGTTCGGTATCGGGCCATTGGAGAGATCACGCCACAGTACCTCGAATGTGAAGAGTGTCCTGAGAGAATCTTCACGCTGTTACCCGACAGCAAATTGATAGTGATGCTTAGGCATCCAGTTGCTAGGGCGTATTCACAGTACGGCCTCTATGTACAGAGAAGGAACTACAAGGGGAGCTTCGAGGATTTCGTCGCTGCCAAGCCGCGGTCGTTGGAACGAGGATTCTATAGCAGGTAT
>JASFLD010000521.1:0-3681 GCA_050118275.1 Gemmatimonadales bacterium | reverse complement strand
GGTGCCAGCTGACTCCAGGTGACAGTTCCTCGCGCTGCGCAGGCCCCCGAAGGCTTCTAGCCGCCGATGCGGCCAGGTGCCGGTTTCAAGACAACCGGATGCGATCGCCCGCGGTCGGCGCGCAGCATGGCGCCACCGGCGGGATGCGTAACACAGGAGGAGGAATGATGGAAATCTCGAAGACGATGCAGGAGGCGCTGAACGGCCAGATCAATGCTGAACTGTACTCGGCGTACGTCTATGCGTCGATGTCCGCCTTTTTCGAGTCGGTGGACCTCAGAGGGTTCGCCGCCTGGATGACGGCCCAGGCTCAGGAAGAGGTGGCCCACGCGATGAAGATCTATCGCTTCATCATCGACCGCGGCGGCCGGGTCAAGCTGGCGGCGATCGACGCGCCGCCCACCGATTGGCAGTCGCCCCAGGCTGCCTTCGAGGCCGCCTACAAGCACGAGCAGCACGTCACCAGCTTGATCCACGACCTCGTGGTCAAGGCGGTGGACGAAAAGGACTACGCCACCAAGAACATGCTCGACTGGTTCGTCGACGAGCAGGTCGAGGAAGAAGCGACGGCCAGCGAGATCGTCGCCCAGTTGAAGATGATCGGTAGTCAGGGGGCGGCACTCATGATGCTGGACCGCGAGCTGGGCAAGCGCCAGGTCGCCGGTGGGGCGGGAGAATAGCCCGCTGACATGGAGAGGGGGGGATCCGCCCGGATCCCCCTCCGCCGAAGCTTGCCCCGAGTCCCTGACCCGTGGGCGGTCAACATGACCTGATTCGGCCGGGTTCAGGCTCCGCTCGCCAGGCGCGTCACCGAATGCCGCACATGCAGAACGCCGCAGGGTCAGGCAATCTGACTGATGGCCGTGCCTTTTGCCCGAATCTCGCGGGCATCGAAGTGGGTGCGAAACCGTGCTCTACGTACCAGATCAAAACAGCTAAACCGTTATCCTGTAGCCATTTATCTGCGTTTGGTCCCGGAGATCATATGTTTGTCGGAATTGTGGCACGGCTGGTGCCTATACTATAGGCCGTGAGCCGTTAAAAGTAGGTGCCCTGTCCCCCAGGCAGCCTCGAAATCCCCCGCTGAGCAGTTCCGTATCAGGCTCCAAAAGAATACAGAGACGAAAGGAAACGACTTAGCGTCTATATCAGTGCCAAGGACCGCTCGACCGTGTGGGCTTACTTCCCCTTACCCACCTGTATCCACCCGGCAGTTCCCAAATCCGCACAGCGATAGAGTCCCTTCAGTCCCACGGTCGAGCGGCTCCTGCCGAGCCGCATGAGGGGCCCAGCGCCATACCTTGATCTTTGATCTGCAAATCATAAAATACGACGCCAAACGGGCCCCCATCGTCTAGTGGCCTAGGATACCTGGTTCTCAGCCAGGAGACCGGGGTTCGACTCCCCGTGGGGGTACTCGCGTAAGGGCGGTCGAACCGTCTGTGGTTCGGCCGCCCTTTCTTGCACCACGGCAGGCAGGCTGCCGGGCTGCCGGCGGTCAATGACCGTCGGCAACCGTCAGCGGCTTTGCCTCACCCTCCTGCAGTGCCTTGATCGCCCGTTCCAGAACCCGGTCACGGCCGGCGGCCAGGTCGCGGGGCCGGATCGGTATCTTGATGTCGGGCTCGACGCCGTTTCCTTCGATGATCTCACCGTCGGGACGCCAGGCGACGGCCGTCGAGAACTGGATACGTGCCCCGCTCGGGAGCTTCGAGACGGCGATGCCGCCGCTGCCGCCACCGGTTGCCTCGGGGCCAACGACGAGGGCCCGCCCGGCCGCCTGCAAGCCGGCGGTGAACATCTCGCAAGCGCTGAAGCAGGTTCGATCGACGACGATGACGACGGGCCCCGTGTACGTGTCGCCGCGCGGATGGGCCGACAACCGCGGTTTGGAGGTGATGCTGCCGGTGACGTCGTCCCAGACTTCCAGGATGGTTTCCTGTCCCGGCGTTCGGATGTTGAAGAACCCCATCGAGGTTCGCTGCTTGATGAAGCGCCCGGCGACATCGTTGATCACGTCGCTGCTCCCACCGCCGTTGCCCCGCAAGTCGATGATGAGCCCGGGCACATCGATGATGGAATCGAGGGCTTCGTCGAACGGCTTCACCGTTTGCCGCAGCGTGCGAAACGCGAAGGTCGTGTACTTCAGATAGCCCCAGCCGTCCTCGAGCCGCATCGAGGTCGCGATGTGTACCGTGTCCTCGTAGGCTTCGTACTCGCGATCGCGCTCATCTTCGCTCTTGATGCGAGGGCGGCCGATCTTCACTGTCTGTTTGGCCCCGTTGGTTTGGCGGATCGTGAGCTCGACCTCGCTTTCAGCGGGCCCCTGTAGCAAGCGTTTATCGCATTGATAGTCGAGCCACTGGGTGGTGCTGCCCGAGACCCGCTCGCCCCAGTAATCGTGCAACTCTTGAACCGGGGTTCCATCGACTTCCAGGATCTCGCTGCCGGGTGCGAGTGCCCTCAGCAATTCGTCCAGCGTGTCCCGCGCTACGACGTAGACGTGGGCTTTCGGCTTCTCACCGGGCACGCGCGAGAGGCGCTCCCGCATGGTGCGGAGTTCCACCTCGGGAGTCGTGTAGTTCAGACCGGGAAAGTAGTTGACCGCCGAGTGGCCGTCCTTGAGGGTGGCCATGAAGCGCGCCAACACATCGGCGCACTCCTCCGGAGTCTCGGCCCGCTTCGCGAGCGCGTAGTGGAGGGCATACTCGGCTTCGATGTTCACCGCCCCCGGCTTGAACAGCTTGAATGACCAGAGGTTGTAGATCAGCTCGGCCGCCTCCTTGATGTCCTTTTCGCATTTGATCTTGGCTGCGGGGTGCCAGGAGTGGGCGGTTCCGGGCGACAGAAGGGCGATCAGCAGGGCAACGATCAGGGCACGCATGGCACACCTCCCGAAAAGCTGCTCGTGGCCAGTGGGGTTGGGTAGGTTGGGGCGCCGTTACCTATGCCTCTATTAAATAACTTGGTTATGTATCACGATCATCGCAAGCGCCGCGGCCGCCCAAATTCAGTGGCGGCCTCGAGCCATGTCCCGGCGGATCTGATCACGCTGGGCAACGGTGGATTCGGGAAACGTGTTGACTGTCCTGTGGCTTCGCCGAATGTTGGCTGAGTAGCAGTCCGGAGATCGAGCGTGGTGGTCCGCCTGTCTGGTCGTACAGTGCCGGGAGATGCGGACTGCGTGTGAGGAGTGAAAGACTTTCGAGAGGACCAGGTGATGAGTGCCGAATACGCCCTTCCGATCGCTGGCGAGATGGTGGAGTCGAGCCAGGTCGATGACGTCAGCAATCCCTATAACGGAGCGGTAGTAGGTCGTGTCCCGCTGGCCACAAAGGAACAGTGGGAGGCGGCAACGGCCGCGGCGACCGAGGCGTTCGCGGAGACGCGCGCCATGTCTCGCGTAAAGCGCGCAGACATATGTGTGGCTGTCGCCGAAGGGATCGAGCGGCGGCGGCGCGAATTGGCGGAGACGATGGCGTCGGAGTGCGGCAAGCCGCTGGGGGCTGCCAACGTGGAGGTGAGCCGCGCGGTGCAGACGTTCATCATCGCGGCGGAGGAGGCGAAGCGGTTGGGCGGCGCGACGGTTCCCGTGGACATCGTGCCCTGGGGGGAGGGCTACACGGGTCTCTACTATCGGTTTCCTGTGGGTCCCATCCTCGGTATCGTGCCGTTCAATTT
>JASFLD010000520.1:0-3684 GCA_050118275.1 Gemmatimonadales bacterium | reverse complement strand
CCGCGACCTCCTTGGCGGCAAGAAACAGCCGGCCGATCAGCTCCGCCTTCTCCGAGCCTACGTCGTTCAACGTCGCGATGTGCTGCTGTGGAATGATGAGCACGTGGGTCGGAGCCTGCGGGTTGATGTCACGAAACGCGACCCAGTCGGGCCCCCGTTTGACAATGTCCGCCGGGATCACGCCTGCCGCGATCTTGCAAAACAGGCAGTCGGCATCCGACATGAGCACCACTCCTCTTTTCGAGTTACAACGAGATTCACGTCCTCATCGCACAGAGCCGGTCCGGCCGCACGCCGCTCAATCGAAGAGCGCCTCCTTGACCTTCTGCCAAAAACCTGCACCATCGTCACTCGGATGAGCCGGCGACTCGACCTCCGACAGCGCCTCGAACAGCTTCCGCTGCTCGGAGGTCAGACTCTGCGGGGTCACGACCTGGATGCGCACGAATAGGTCCCCGCTGCCGCCACGTCGCAGGTGCGGCAGCCCCTTGCCGCGGAGCTGGACGATGTGCCCCGTCTGGACGCCCGCCGGTACCTTTACCTTCACCTGCTTCGTCACCGTTGGTACCTCGATCGTGGCACCCATCGCCGCCTGACTGAACGTCACCGGCAGGTCATAGACGATATCCGCGCCGCGCCGCGTGAAACGCGGATCCGGCTCCACCGCCATGACTGCCAGGAGATCGCCCGCCGCTCCGCCTCTCGGCCCGACATTGCCCTGGCCGCGCAGCGTCAGATAGTCACCTTTGTCGACACCGGGTGGGATGTCGAGCTCCACCGACTTCTCTTGCCGGACCCGCCCTTCGCCCGAGCAGGTTGGACAGGGGTCCCTGATCAGGCGGCCCTCGCCTCCGCAAGCGCTGCACGGCCCCACGCGCACGAACTGGCCGAAGAGCGAGCGCTGAACCTGCTGGACCTCGCCCGTGCCACCGCACTGCGGGCAGCTCGGCGGCGTTCCACCGCCGCGCACGCCCGTACCCTCGCATTCGGAACAGGTACCCAAGATGGGCATGCGAACCGTCTTCTTCGCGCCGCTGACGACCTCGGCCAACGACAGCTTGACCCGAATCTTGACATCCGACCCCCGCGTTCGCCTTCTCCGTCCCCGGCCGCCGCCGAAGAAGTCCTCGAAGCCGAAGCCGCCAAACTCGCGCATGAAGATGCCGAGCGCGTCGTCGAAGGAGTGGAAGCCGCCGAACCCGGCTCCGCCCCCACCGACGCCGGTCCTGACGCCCTCATGTCCATAGCGATCGTACAGCGCCCGCATCTCCGAGTCGCGGAGCACTTCGTATGCCTCGGTCGCCTCCTTGAACTTCTCCTCGGCATCAGGATCGTCGGGATTGCGATCGGGGTGGTACTTGAGCGCCAGCTGGCGGTACGCCTTCTTCACCGCGGTGGCGTCGGCGTCTCGCGAAACGCCCAGGACTTCGTAATAATCTCGCTTCATCGACAGCTGTCGGACTTCTCGATACTCTCAGATGACCGTCTATTCGCGGTCATCGCCGAAAACGGGTCACCAGGTTGGGGAACCCTGCGTAACTTCGCAGAACAGGCGCAGGACGCAATCCCGTGCCCCCGCCATTGCCCACCGTTGACGGACGAACGGCGCGCCTGCGCGTTGGTCATCCGATTTGCGGCCGCACACCACGACGAAAATCGCCCGGCAGGGCGCTCCACTCGTTCAGCCATGTGGGATGCGGTAGGAGGTCAGGATTCGGCGCCCGTTTGCCAGCGCCGGGTGACTCAGAAGCCGTGGCCGGCGCCTGTTGTGGTACGATCGCCAAGCGCCAGCGAGCCTCTCCGATCTCAGGGCGCAGCCCCGGGGCCCGCCAGACGACGCCACCCTGACCCGGCCGCTCGCGGGCTTCAGGACAGGGTGATGGCCGTTACGCTCGTCCCCCTCGCGGATAGCGGGAACCGTCGTATAGGTCCATACTCCTGCGCGTCCGTCCCGACGCCAAGGCCGTCTCTCTCAGAAAGATCACCCGGCGTCTTCCTCCTCGACCAGACGGATCGTCTCGTTCCAGTCAATCTCCTCGAGGACGCGCCGACCCTCCTCGGTCAGACCGAGGCGACGTGGCGTCGCTGGATCGCCGTTTCCCGCGAACGCCAGCAATCCGTCCGCCACCAGACGCTCCGCCAACGACCGGACGTGCTGCCGCGTGACCGGCCACGCGCGCGGAATTTCTCTCACCAGCCGCGGGCCGTACTGATCCAGATGGCGCAGGATCTCGAGCTGAAGCACGGACGCGGCGCTACCTCGATTCAATTCCCTCACCAGCGCATCGAGGCGACGGGCTCGCCGTCGCACCTCTTCTGTCTTCGCCCGAACCTCCGGGCCGGCGGAGCCGGCTACGTTGGAACGTTGGCGTCGCTGGACTTGAGTCCGGGACTCCGCTCTATTGGTTGCCACGTTTCTCATGATCTATCCTCTCGTCCACCGTTGTCGACGAACATCCCGTGTCCATTCTGTTATTGCGCAGAACACCTCCCTCAACGGACAATCGACTTCGACCACGGAGCACCCCCGCAAAGGCTCGAATCCCAGCAGTCTCCCCATCGTCACGCCATCGGATCGTCAGGTGGGAAGATGGAGATGACACCGACGGCAGGGAGAAGCGCAGAAGATCAGCCGCCGGAGCCAGCCAGCTCGATCGCCGACGCCCGGGCCGCAAACTGCTCGGCTTCCCCCGTGCGGCCCAGCCCCCACATCGCCTCGGCCAGATCCTGGATGCTGGACAGCGTGGCCGGGTGATTCGGTGGCAACTTGTCTTCCTGTATGGCCAGAGCCCGGCGCAGGAGTGATTCGGCCTCAGCGAAGCGCCCGGTATCCAGGTAGAGATCGCCCAGGCTGTACAGCGTCGCCGCCAGGCTCGGGTGAACGGGGCCGAGGGCCTTTTCCTTGATCGCGATGGAACGCTCGAACAGTCGCTCCGACTCTTCCAGATCGCCCTTTTCGCGGTAGAAGAATCCCAGGTTGTGGAGTTGATTGGCTACCTGCGGGCTCTCCGGACCCAGTGCCCTTTCGAAAACGTCCAGCGCCTGCAGGAACAGCGATTCGGCTTCCTCCCTCTCTCCCCGCTTCGCGTGCACGATGGCAAGGCCGTTCAAGCTCGTTGCCACGTCGCGGTGCCATGGGCCCAACGTTCTTCGCTTGATCTCCAGCGCCCGCCGGTACAGTGACTCGGTCTCCTCCAGACGACCCTGGCGGCGATATACCGCGCCCAAGTTGTACAGCGTCGAAGCGACTTCCAGGTCGTTCGGTCCTAACAGACGCTCCTGGCTGGCCAGAGCACGCTCGAGCAGCTCGGCCGCCTCGTCATACCGGCCCTGCTGCCGATAGACCTGTGCCAGATCCGTGAGCGTGGCGGCCACAGAGGGGTCGTCCGGACCGTACAGCGATTCCCGGATTTGCAGCGCCTCCTCGAATAGAGCCGCCGCCTCGTCATTTCGGTTCAGATTACCGTGAACGTGGGCCAGCGCCACGAGGCTATTGGCGAGTTCGACCGGATTCCCATCCGGCAGGGCGCGGCGTAGCTCCACGGATCGTTCGAGCAGCGGCTCGGCTTCCGCATACAGGCCCAGATTACGGTAAACGCCGCCAATCGTCAGCAGCAGTCGAGCCTGAACCAACGGTTGCCCAGCCAGCTCGCCCGGTATCCGACTGGCACCCTGATCGAGGAT
>JASFLD010000519.1:0-3697 GCA_050118275.1 Gemmatimonadales bacterium | reverse complement strand
CTCGAGCCCGACCAGGTCGTGGAAGAAGAACTCGCCCTCCTCCAACGGACGCGCCTCGCGCGCCGCGATCAATAGCGTGCGCCCCTTGAGTAGCTCCGCCGCGTTCCGGTCAGCGACCTCGGTGAAGTGGACGAGCACGCCGCGCTTGAAGACGCGCGCCGCCGCCACCGTCAGGCTCGACTCGCCCGCATAGGGCTGGCCCTTGGCGTCACCCAGCAACAAGCGGCGTCCCTCTGCGTAGACGCCCGCAACATCGTCTGTCGCGGGCATCACGAAACAATCCCCTTTGATCCCGTGCGCCTTGCTGACCGTACCGACGATCAGGTACGCGCTTCCGGGGTCACTCGGCTTCTCGCTTACGATCCGGCGTCCTGCTTTTCTTCGGCCTCGCCCTCAGCGGCCTCGCCCTCTTCGGCCTCGCCCTCAGCGGCCTCCGGCTCGGCGGCCTTGGCCTCGGCTTTCGCCTCGGCGGTCTTCTTGGGCTGCGCCTTGCCCGCGGTTTCCGGCGCCGGTGCGGACTTCGCGGGTTCCGCCACCCCGGCGGTCTCCGGCGCGGGCGCGCTCGCGGCTGTCTCCTTCAGTATCGTCTTGCCCTGGGGATCGCCGATGACCACGACCCCCCCGGCCTCGTCACCCTTGGCGTACTTCTCCAGTATGCCGGCTTGACGGAACAGCGCGTTCACCGACTCGCTCATCTGAGCACCCTCGCGCAGCCAGTGCAGCGCCCGGCCCGCGTCGACTTCGATGTAGGACGGCTGCGTCCGCGGGTTGTACTTGCCGATCGTCTCAGTGATGCGGCCGCCGCGCGCGTGCATGCCGCCCGCCACGACGATGCGGAAGCTAGCCTGCTTCTTGCGCCCGACCTTCTTCAGTCTGATCCTGGTCGCCATGCTACTCCTCTTATCGATAGAAAGGCCGCCTAACTTAGGCGATCTGACGGCCCTCTTCAAGTCCCGCCCAGCAATTCCCTACCGCTCGACCTCGATGATCTGCGCCCGGCGCGTGCCCACCGACACGTAACGGATCGGTACACCAGTCAGCTCAGAGATCCTGTCCAGGTACGCCCGGGCGCCGCGGGGCAGATCCTCCAGCCGTCGCGCTTCGGCGCAGGACGCCTGCCAGCCGGGCAAGGTCTCGTACTCCGGCTCCACCTCGTTCAGTTGCTTCAGGTCCGCGGGCATCTCGTCCAGCGCTTCGCCGCCCAGTCGATACCCGACGGCCAACTTCAGCTCGTCCAGCGGGTCCAGCACGTCCAGCTTGCTCACCGCGAGGCCCGTCAGTCCGTTGAGGCGCGCGGCGTAGCGGACGACAGGCGCATCGAACCAACCGATGCGGCGCGGGCGCCCCGTCGTGGCGCCATACTCGCCACCCAGCTCCCGCAAGCGCGCCGCCGCCTCCTCCGGCAGCTCGGTGGGAAGCGGTCCGTTGCCGACGCGTGTCGTGTAAGCCTTGACCACGCCCAGCACAGCGTCGATGACCGTGGGTCCCAAACCGAGTCCCGTGGCGGCGGCGCCGGACGTCGTGTTCGATGACGTGACGAACGGGTAGGTGCCGTGATCCACGTCCAGCATCGAGCCCTGCGCACCCTCCAGCAGCAGACGTTCGCCGCGCCGCAAAGCCGCGGCGAGAGCGGCGCCGACGTCGCAAGCCAGCGCGTTGAGCCGCGGCGCGAAAGCGGACAGCTCGTCGAACATCTGATCCGCGTCTATCCGCTCGGCCGACCCCAGCGCCCGCAGCTTGCGCTCGGCCCGCTCGGCGCATGCCTCCAGACGCTCGCGCATACGCTCGGGCACCGACAGATCGGCAACGCGCATGCCGGCGCGGGCGACTTTGTCCTCGTAGGCCACGCCGATGCCGCGGCCCGTTGTGCCGAGCGCGCCGCTGCCGCGCACCTCCTCCTGGACACGATCGAGCAGCTTGTGGTACGACAGCACCAGGTGCGCTCGCGAGCTGACCAGAATACGATCCTCGACCTCGTAGCCGCGCGCCACCAGCGCATCCAGCTCGTCGAAGAAGGTGACCGGGTCCAGCACCATGCCGTTGCCCAGGGCGCAGCGCTTACCCGGATAGAGCACTCCCGACGGAATCTGATGTAGGATGAACTGGTCCTCGCGCACGCGGACGGTGTGACCGGCATTGGCCCCGCCTTGATAGCGCGCGATCCAATCGGCATCCCGCGCCAAGACATCGACGACCTTCCCCTTCCCCTCATCACCCCACTGCGAGCCGACGACGACGAGGCAGCGGACATCACCTTTCAGCATCTCGACCTCAATGAAAAAGCCCCCACTGGGGGGGCGCTGTTTCGAGTATCCTTTGGAGCAAGCTAGACGAGCGGAAAGCGGGTGTCAAGCGAGGGAACATCGAACACCGAACGCCCAGCGTTCAATATCGAAGTCGCCTGATTATCGAGGACGGTGACCGACCCGTCGTCGTTCCCTTGACGTTGCACGTTCACTGCAAATCGTTCGCGGGCGTCTCGAAAACGCCACGAGCGGCCTCTAAACGTGCGACGCCGCGCGTACAGGTTGCACTCGCCGCACCGTTGAAGGTTGAACCGCTCATCCGAGCGCGGCAACGATCCCGACGATCGCGATGACCAGCCCGAGCGTGACCTTCACCGCCGCGCCGACCGCGCGTCCCACCACCGCGCCCCAGCCGACGGCCACCGTCTCACCGAGCTTCCGGCCGGCCGCGAATTCGACCACGACCGCTCCGACGAAGGCACCCAAAAAGGCGCCGATCACGTTACCGATCACCGGCACCGGCGTGCCCAGCACTGCGCCTATCAGGCCGCCGACTATGGCCCCCCAGCCAGCCGCTTTCGAACCGCCGTAGCGTCGCGCCAGGCGGAATCCCAGCCATGCCTCCGCCACCTCACCCAGCGCCGCCAGACCGACGACGAACGCCACCGTGTACCCTCCGATGACCTGGAAGCCCCCGACGACCGCGTAGACGGCTATCGCCGCGACCATCAGCCAGATGCCGGGCAACCCGAACGGAATCAGGAGGAGGCCGACCAACTGCACGAGTGCCAGCAGCAAGATGCCGAGCAGCCCGCTCATCTCACCGCTTCCTTACAGTAGTCAGCCACGGTAGTGATGCTGAATTGCCAACATCGAGTAAGGAAAGTCGAATCTCCCAGATCAGCTCTTCATCATTGGCTGATCGATATCGAGTGTTGGATATCCAATTCAACTCAGAGCCCGTGGTCGAGTACTAGATGAGGCCGGCACGGCTCAGCGCCTCCTTCACCGCGCGCCGGCCGCGTTCGGGCAACGGGCGCAAGGGCGGTCGTGGATCGCCGCCGAAGCAGCCGACGAGCTCGAGCCCGTACTTCACGCCCGGCACGCCCAGCTCCTTGACGATGCGCGTGTGCACCGGTGCGATACGCCCCTGCGTAGCGCCGGCCGGGCCCAGTTCGCCGGCCTGGAATTGCTCGTAGACCTCCACCGCCTGGCGCGGCGCCAGGCAACCCACCGCGACGATTCCGCCCGCGGCGCCCATCTCCAGCGCCGCGTACAGATTCGACCCCGAGCCGACCAACACGTGGCAATCGGACGGTGCGGCGTCGAGCAACGCGCCCAGTACCTTCAGGTCACCGGTCGAGTCCTTTATCCCGGCGATATTGGGATGAGCCCCCAGCTCGCCGAACAGCCCGGCCGTGATCTCCACCGGAACGAACTGCGGGACGTTG
>JASFLD010000518.1:0-3704 GCA_050118275.1 Gemmatimonadales bacterium | reverse complement strand
GCACGGGTTCGCATAGTCCCACACGGGCCGGCCGAGAGTGAAGAGTTCCAAGAAGTCCTGAACCTGTACAGACGCTGGGGTCGGTATCGAGAGCCGACCCAATCGCTCTGGACGTCCTCTCGTGCGCGGCTGACACGACGACGACTTGGCTCTGGCCACCTGACGGAAACTCGCCGCTGCGAGTCAAGCACGTGACGGCAATTAAGAGCGAAGAGAAGAACTAGTGCTCGACCTCGCCGGCGGCGTCCTCCACCTCGCGTGCCGGGTCACCCACAGTGCGCTCGCCGAAATTCTGGACCCGCTCGATCACACGCGTGAATACCATGTTGTCGTTCACCTGCGCGTCCTTGAAGCCGGCGCAGTAGCCGATGATCAGGGCCACGAGCAACACGAATATCTTCGGTGCAATGTCACCCATTTCCGTCCTCCTCCGCACTGCCGAGCCGTTACTCGAATCGATTCGCCAGCGGTACTCGGTTCCGGCTCTTCGAGAATCGGCTGACGCGATCGGCTCCGGCAGGTCGGTCGGGCCCCCCGGTCCAGTTCAGCAGCGACGATTCCACTCGCGAACCGGGGCTGCGTAGAACGCCGTCCGCTCGTCCAGCAAATATTGAGGGTTCGGCCATGTGATGGAAGGGACGGGGCGAGACAGCCGCGTAAGGCCCGGGAGAAAAGGGAAGTAAGATTACCTTACACGGTGCCGTAAGGCGCGTCCGCCCCGTCTCGATGTTTAACCACCGAAAGGGCTCAAATGTTCCCCGGTTCGTATGGACCACCAAAGAACCGGCGAGAAGTACCTCAGGGGATGAGTCCGAGCATGAGCTCAATGCTGGTGACGAAGCCACCGATCCCCTCGCCACCCACCAGGTAGCCCAGCTCCAAGCCGACATTCACGAAGGGCATCGGATTGTAGCCGACGCGGGCCCACGGGTAGCCTACCAGGATGGTGTTCCGATCGCGGTCGAGGTTCTCCACGCCGTCGCCGCCCGCCGGGACCAGGACCTCTTCGACGCTCAGCCGGCCCGGCCCCAGCATGCCTCCCAACGCGACTTCGAGATTCCGCTGAACGACCAAGTATTCGGCGATGAATCCGCCGGTCGTCAGGCCACCCTGAACTTGATTGCCGGCTTCGTTCGGGCCGTCACCGACAAATCCGCCGGTGAACCCCCCGAGCCCGAGTCGCGCCCGACCGGTCTGGAAGAAGATACGCCCGCCGACGGCCGCGACGGCGCCCAGGTCGCGATCGAAGCTACGTTCGGCGTCGAGTCCGGGATCTCCGAAGACGATCCAGAGGCCGAACGCGGCACCGTAGTCGCCGCCGAAGCGTTGGGCGAGCGCCGGTCGCGGAGCGACGGCAAGCACAGCGACCAGCAGCAGGAGCGTCCTACCCGCCACCGCCGCCCTGCCCCTCCGTCTCACTCTCTTGCGCCGCGGCCGACCCGAGGTTGGCCCGCGCCGCTTCGAGCATTCCCCGGATGCGCGGCGACACTTCGTCCGGCGGCACCACATCGAGATATCGCTGCCACGCCTCGACGGCGGTCTCGTAATCACGCCGAATGAAGGCGACCATCCCTTTGAACTGAAGCGCTTCGCCGAAGTTGGGATCGACCTGCAGGGCCCGGTCGAAGCTCTCCATCACGCCCTGCGGGTGGCCGCTCGAAAAGAGCAACATGCCGAGGTGGGTCAGGGCTTCTGGATTGTCTGGGTCGATCATTAGCGCCCTTTGGGTCACGTCGGAGAGCTCGGGGTAGCTCTGCAGCGTGAGGTACATGTGCCCCAACTCGACCAGCGCGTCTACATTGTCCGGGTCCTCGGCGACGATGCGCCGCAGTTCCGCCAACCGCTCCATGTCTACGTCGGCGACGGGCGCGCCGCTCGGCATCCCCTGGGTCTGACCGGGAAGCGATCCGGTGATCGTATCGCCTTCGCTTCTGGGACGCAGCGTTTGAGACATGACCAGCCAGGCCAGCGCGACGAAAGCGACCGCACCAGCGATCCAGCCCAGCATCGACATCCACGATCCGCTCCGGGCAGGTGCGGTTTGTGGCTGTCCGGACTCCGCTCGCACGGCGGCGGGTGCCGTGGCCTCTAATCGCTGGTCGAGGGTCTCGACCTCCTTCTGGTAGCGGCGCTTCAAGGTCTGGTAGTCGGCCTCCGAGAGGTTGCCGGTCTCGAAGTCCGCCTCGATCTCCTCCAGCGATCGGATCGCCGCGAGCCGGCGGTCTTCCAGTTCGCGACGCGCGGAATCGTCCTGAGCCGCTGTGTCGACCTCACCGGTCCGATCCTGGCCCGTCGCGTCGGCCGCCGCTCCCCTGAAAGTCGCGGTCAAGACGGCGATGATGCCTCCGCCTACGGCGACGACGAGCAGAAACTCCGTCATACCCATGGCTTACGCCTCGCTCCCTTCCTCTTCCGCGCCCTCCGCGGAGCGAGCTCGGCCCTGCTCCACCCAGCGGCGTGCCGTCATGAACACGAAGAACAGGCCGCCCGCCAGCATCAGGATCGGCAACAACCAGACGGTCCAGTTGAATCCCTCCGCTCTCGGCTTCAGCAGGATCCACTCGCCGTAGCGGTCCACGAAGTAGCTCGTCACCTCGTCGGGCGTCTTGCCGGACCGCAGCTGCTCGCGAATGAGGTCGCGCATTTCCTGCGCCATGCCCGAGGGTGAGTCCTGAACCGACAGAGCCCGGCAGGTGGGACAGCGCAGCTTCGAAGCCACATCGCGCACTTGTGCTTCCAGCTCCGCGTCAGTGCGCGCCTGTTGCCCGGCCGCCGCGTTAGCCCGGACTCGAGGCGCGAATGACATGGCGGCCTGGGCTCGGCCCGCCGCGACGAACAAGAAGATGACGACGAGAACGGAAAAGTAACGTCTAGACAAGAACTGACTCCCGCTTTTCTTCTGCCTCTCAGTTTGATCCTGGTGAGTCCGTCTCGTGCCCGTCGCTGCGGCCGACGGTTGGCTCGCCGTTCGTCGCCTCGGGAGATGGACCGTCGGACGACGCGGCCAGCAACCGATCGACGGTGCGTCGCATGAGCAAGGGATCGACGGGACCGATCTGCTTGTGAGCGATGCGCCCGTCCCTGCCGATGAAATAGGTCTCGGGCACACCGTACACACCGTAGTCGATGGCGATTCGCGAATTGGCATCGATCAAGCTCGGCCAGCTACCGCCCATGCGGTTCATCCAGCGACGAGCGTTCTCCGGGGAGTCCTGGTACACGACGCCCAGCATCTGGAAATCCCGGCCCGCGTAGTATTCCTCCGCCTGCGTGAACACGGCATGCTCATCGAGACAGGCAACGCACCACGAGGCGTAGAAGTTGAGGACGACGACCTTGCCTTCGAGCTCCGCGAGCCCGATCGTGTCGCCGTCCAGCGTCGGCGCCCGGAAAGGCGATGCGGCGTGACCCTCGAGCGGCGACTCGATGATGTTGACCGACGGCGCTTTCTGCAGTCCGTAGTACAGCAGCGCCACTATCGGCAGCGCCAGTGCCGGGATCCAGATCTTCTTCCAGCTCATCAATCTGCTCCTCCCACGCCAGCCGCGGCGGCCGGCTTGGCCGGTCGCTCCGTTTCTGGCCTACCTGCTCGGGCTCGTTCGCCGGCGAAGCCCACCGACGATATGGCGAACAAGGCGCCCAACACCGCAATGCCGCCGCCGATCCAGATCCATACGACTGCCGGGTTCACGATCACGTGCAGG
>JASFLD010000517.1:0-3718 GCA_050118275.1 Gemmatimonadales bacterium | reverse complement strand
GCACGACCGTTGGTCGTCGCCGAGCCGACGCCGCCGGAGGCGCCGGAACTCGCGGTCGTGGCGGAGGCCGTGGGCAAGCTCCGGTACGCCGGGACCGTTGGAGACGTCGACGTGGAAGTGCGCGGCGGCAGAAGCGTGATCGTCAGGGTGGTCGAGGAAGGCAAGGAGATCGAGATCATAACAGTCGATTCTCGAGTACGACTTCGTCTCCGGCAATAGAGTGGATCGAAGTTGGCTGCAACCGAATTCGCGGGCTGTGCCCCTCGCCGGCGCGCCGCTTCCCAGACCGGCGGAAAGGGGCTAGCTCGCTTCCCCGTCGGAACGCCTCCCCTCGTCGCTTCCCGGCATGAGCTGACGATCGAATTGAACGACTTCGGTAAGATGCCTTAGCGAGCGCTCGAGGGTATCGAGCTGGATTTCGATTCGCTCCAGGCGATCGCCGTCCTCCGCGCCGAGCTGATTCCGCCTGTCGTGCCGAGCGGCTTTCATCTGCCCCAGGTCCCTGAGAAACGGCTTCAGTCCGAAGCGCAGCGTCAGTCCGGTGATAGGGATCAAGACGGCGATGGATACGGCCACCGTAATGATGAGGTCCTGAATCTGCCAGGGTTCCATGCGCTCTCCTTCGCGGTCTAGCCCGGACCGACCACTGGAGGCTGAAACTAGCCGGCCCGATACATCGAGTCCAGATATTACATCACCCGCCGGCTAGCGCTGATCGGGCCCCGCCGACATATTGAGTGCGAACCCGAATCGGTGGAGGCGCGAGGCGCGATGCTGTGTCCGGTGTGCAACGAGCGAAGGGCGGCAGCTCAGTACTATCGGGTCAACGAGGCGACGGAGCAGGTGGAACACCTGTGCCGTGCCTGCTGGATCGTCCTGCGCCGGTCGGAGCGCGACGATTGGCGCTACTTCCGCGGTGCGGCGCGTTTGGTACTCCTGTACACGGTCCTACCGGTGGGGATCGCCGCGTTGATCGTCTGGCTGCTGGCGAGCTGGATTCTATGAAGATCTGTAGACACTGCGGTTCGCTGATACCGGATCACACGCACCGTTGTCCGCATTGTCGGGGGACGCACCCGCGCGGAGGCTGGGTATTTCAGGCTTTCTTGGTAGCCGTGGTGCTGGCGACAGCGGCCGCGTTCCTGTTCCTCGGCTAGCGCGACGGAGTGTCTAGAACGGTGCCGGGCCCTTGGGTTTCCTGTAACGGGCGCCCGCTCGATCCAGGTGACGCTGAAGTTCGGAGTCGCTGAGCTCATAGGGATCCTGCGTGTGGCCGTGGGTCGGCAGGGGAGCGACGCGCTCCTCCCCGGGCCCACCCTCCACGGGGCGGAAGACGAGCTCGTGGCGGCCGTGTTCGCGTTCGACTATCCAGGTTTGACCGGAGCGATCGGTGAACTTTCGAGCCATGATGTCGAGTCCTTCCAGCGCGGCTGCATTGTGACGGGCATTGCGGAACGGGCAGTCCTCGCCCGAAGACAGGTTGACAGATAGGATAATAGTGAAAGCCCAGAACGAGGTGCGAAAGGTGGCGGCGGAACGCGAGTTGATGGATGCGAAGGGACGACGCTGGCGCGTCGCCTATCTCGAGGGCGGCGTGCGCGGCATGTTGACCATGAACCAGATCGTGTTCAAGGCCCTCGAAGGAGAGGTCCCCGGTGAAGAGCGTTACCTGACGGTCTACCCGGGCTACCTCGAGAGCGTGGACGATCATCAGCTAGTGGTGGCATTATCTCAGGCGCAGACCGTAAATCCTCCCTGGTAGCCGTCCTGGCGGCGCTGGTTCTGGTGGCCTGCGGCGGTAAAGGTGGGACGCCGGAGCCGGCGGCGGACGGGACGACCACCGTCGGACGCGTGCGGATCGCGGGTAACACACCGCTGGAGCGGGTCCTGATCGAACCCGCCGAATCAGGGGCCGCCGGCCTCGAGGTGGTCGGTGACCTGAGGCCAGAGCTCAAACGCCTATCGGGCGCGGAGGTCAGGGTCTCGGGCGAACTCGTCTCGGCCGATCGCCTGCGTGTTACCGGGTACACGATACTCGACATCTCGGGTCATGTGCCGATCGTCGGCCTGCTGGAAGTCGAGGGCGGCTCTGCTGCGGTGATCGACGAGGGCGGCGACCGCACTGCGCTCCGCGATCCGCCGGCTCAGTTATTGGAACAGAACGGCGCGAAGGTCTGGGTGGCTCTGAACACAGATGGGGTGGTGATTGGGTATGGTATCATCCGGGAACGCTGAGTCGGAAAGCATCGATCCTCAGTTCCAGATGTTCGACGAGTCGCCGCGCGAAGAGGAAATCGGCTCGATCCCCTTCGACGGCGAGAACTGGGCGGTGGTTCTCCAGACGCGTGAATGCGCTGACCGCCTGTTCCGGGGGAGGTTCCTCTTCCGGTCGAAGGGGCGGGAACTTCGCACAGCCGACCTGTTCATCGAAGCTTCCTACGACGGCGTGCTGGGACGGGCAGGGGAGTTCGGGGAGCACCTGCTTCGGGACCTCGTACGGTCTCTCGTGTAAGTTATATAAACACAACAGTCGTAATGATATGAATCATGCGCTATAAAGTAACGCATGAGGTCCTGCGCGGTCTGGTCAGCGCTGGGCTGGTACTGGCTCTGGGCGGCTGCCAACCGCCCGTCGGTGCGGGGCCGGTGGCCGGTGCGCCGGAGCCGAGCGCCCCGCCCGCCGACGCGGGGCGGGCACCGCGCCCGGAGCCCGAGCGCCCGGCCGCGCGACCGGAGGCCGAGGCTCGCGTCGACGCGGGGGCCCTTGCGAGGGTCACGGGGAGCGGAATTCCGAGGGTGTTGGCGGCGTTGGACGTGGAGCGCGGGGACCTGCTGGAGGCGCTGGATCGGAGCCTCGAGTGGTTCGCGAGGCCCTCCAGCCGGGAGTCGTTTCCCTCGGGCGGGATCAGCCATTCGCACGCTTGGGCGAGCGTCGCCGCTTTCCGTGCGCTCGTGGCGGGGGTGTCGGACCCCCAGGAACTCGAACGTCTGATCGTCGACGATTTCGATTTCTACGAGAGTGTGGGTGACGACGGGCGTGGGACCGTGCTGTTCACGGGTTATTACGCACCCCTCTTCGAGGGCGCGCGCGAGAAAGACGCGGTCAATCGATATCCGCTGTACAGTCGGCCCGCCGACCTGGTGGTGGATTCGGGCAGCGGGGCGGTCCTGGGGAGACGGGTGGGTGGACGGATCGTGCCGTATCCCAGCCGTGCGGAGATCGAGGAGTCCGGCTTGTTGGATGGGAGCGAGCTGGTTTGGCTGAGCGATCCATTCGAGGCCTACCTGATCCATGTTCAGGGCTCGGCGTCCATCCGCTTGCTCGACGGCACGATCATGCATGTCGGATACGCCGGCAACAACGGCCACGACTACGTGAGCGTGTCGCGACAGCTTCTGGCCGATGGAAAGCTGGCCGAGGATGAGATCAGCCTGGATGAGGTGCGCGGCTATTTGGCGGCCCACCCCTCCGAGCTGATGCCGTACTTGCGGCGCAATCCAAGGTATGTCTTTTTCCGCGAGGTAGATGCAGCGGACTGGCCGACGGGATCGTTGGGCGTGCGGCTGACTCCGCTGAGGTCGCTGGCGTCGGACAAGCAGCTTTTTCCGGCAGGCGGCGTAGTGTTCGTGGTGACGCGGGCTCCTGACAGCGAGGGTCGCGCGCGCTGGTTCGAGCAGTTCATGCTGGATCAAGACAGCGGAGGGGCGATACGCTCAC
>JASFLD010000516.1:0-3726 GCA_050118275.1 Gemmatimonadales bacterium | reverse complement strand
CTTCACGAGCAGTTCGTTCGTCGCCGGCTCGGGTACGGGGAGATCGGCCGGTTCCAACGGTTCTGAATTCTCGGTGATGTCACCGAGTTGTCTCAAGAGCATTGCCTTCATTGAGGCGCCTCCCTAGCAGACATCGTGGCTACGTCCCCTCGCGTTGGGTTGGGATCTGACGTTAGCGCCGAGGCGCCCGTCCGGGCAAACCGAAGCGTGTTGGGCGCGGCGTCTCGGAGGAACTACTTGCGCGGACGATTGCCGAGCCTGGCGCAAGATGCGTTGCCGACTTCGAGACGGCGATGTCTCTTTGGAGTGAGTCCTGGGAGCGCCGTGGCGCCGCGAAGTCGCAGGAGACCGAGCACGGTGATCTGTCTAGTGCAACGGGTCCGGCAGGTGTAGCAGGTAGACGCCGAGAAGGCCCAAGAGCCCGATGACCAGCAGGTAGTAGAGTGTGGGCAGAATCGTCTTGCGCAGTATGGCTCCTTCCTGTCCCAGCAGGCCGACCGTCGCGGATGCCGCAACGACGTTGTGGATGGCGATCATGTTGCCGGCCGCCGCCCCAACGGCCTGCAAGGCGACTACGAGTGCCCCGTTAATCGCCAGCTGCGTTGCCACGCCCAGCTGGAACAGACTGAACATCAGGTTACTTACCGTGTTGCTACCGGCGATGAATGCGCCAAGTGCGCCGACGGCCGGTGCGAACAGCGGCCAGACGTGTCCCACGTTCACGGCGACCCATGTCGCCATGGCGATCGGCATCGACGGGAGATGCCCGCCACCGGGTAGATCGAACGCGTTTACCCCCGAGTTGATGTAGACACGGACCATCGGGACGGTGAATACGAGGACGAAGCCGGCGCCGAGCAGCACGCGCGAGGAGTCCTTGAGCGCTCCAACGATCTTCGGGCCGCTCATACGGTGGAGGAACCATGTGACGACGACCGCGGCCAGCAGCATGGTGGCGGGCAAGTAGAGCGGCGTGGTGGAAGCGGCGATGTCGGTGGAGAGGATGCCGGTCCAATTGATCTTGACGGCGCGCAGGTAGTCGCCGACGGGAAGTTGGCGGAGGCGCGTGATCACAAGCAGCAAGGCGACCAGTACGTACGGCGCCCAGGCCAAGCTGGCTGGAACGCGGCTGATGTGCTCGTCTTCCGCGACGCTCTCCATATTGATTCCGAACCAGTCCGGCAGCCAACGATTGCGCGGAGGGAAGTCCCACGTATCCGATGGCACCAGAAAACCGCGCCGTGCGGCGAAGGTGACCACCATCAGGCCGATGGCGGCGCCGAAGAGGGAAGGGAACTCCGGTCCCAGCAATGCTCCGGTCAATGTGTAGGGGACGGTGAAGGCCAGGCCTCCAAAGATCGCAAACGGCAGGATCGACAGGCCTTCCGTCCACGATCGGTTCCGGCCGAAGAAGCGGGTCATCATCATGACCATCAAGGTCGGGATGAGGGTGCCGGCGATGCCGTGCAGGCATGCTGCGTAGGTCGTGATGGTCTGCCGATACTGTTCGAAAGAGATACCCGCGGCGCTGAGACGCGCGCTCAGTTCGGCGCTGGCCAGTCCGTCGGTTACCCCGATCAGTATGGGCGTGCCTACCGCTCCGAAGGTCACCGCCGTGCTTTGGATCATCATCCCCAGCATCACAGCGGCGGCGGCGGGAAAGCCCAGGGCCACCATCAGTGGTGCGGCGACGGCCGCGGGGGTCCCGAAACCCGCCGATCCCTCGATGAAGGATCCGAACAGCCATGCAATGATCACGACTTGAATGCGTCGGTCGTCGCTGATTCCGTGGAAGCTCCGCCGGATCGCCGCCACGCCTCCCGAATACTCCAATGTCTTCAGCAGGAGGATGGCGCCAAAGATGATGAGCAGGATGTCGAAGGTGATGAACAGGCCCTGCACCGTCGAGGCGGCGATGCGTGGCACGTCGACGCGCCAAACGGACCAGGCCAGAATGACCGCTGCCAGGTAGACGATCGGCATGGCCCACTTGGCGGCGACGCGAAAGCCGACGAGCAGTATACCGGCGAGTAAGATCGGCGCGACCGCTACGAGGGCTTGTACGCTCGGGCTCATAAGATCCCGACTCCCGTGGTTCGTAGTTCGCTATTCGGCATCTCGTTCATCGCGAGTCGTCGAACAGTACGGCGTGGACATTACGGGGGCCGTGAACGCCCAGAGTGAGATTCAACTCGATGTCCGCTGATTTGCTGGGTCCGGTGACGAACACCAGCTGGCGTGACTGTCTGAGCACCGCATCCAGTCGGCCCGAGGCACGTAACTCACTCAGCCACGCTTCGGGTGTGGGTTGGATCCGACTGTAAGGAACGATGGCGATGTGGCGAAGCGGTAAGAGGCTGGACGCTCGACTCTTTCCCGGGGCGCACGCGAAGGCCAGGCTTCCAGTGGCGGCGAACGCCGCTTCGACCCCCGTGAGGCCGATCTCTATGCTGGCGGCGCTTCGCCGCGTGTCTCGGTCCCGGAGGTCAGCCGGCGCGATGAGTTCGATGCCGGCCTCTCGGAGGGCGACCTCGAGATTCGGTATCGGAAGCGCTTCAGGCACCCAGCTCAGTATCCGGACGGTGCGGGAACCGGCTTCCGCCTTTCTGTCTTCCGCGGCCACGTCCCAGTCCAGAACGCGCCTCTTCACCCGTTCGCCTACTTCCGCAGGACTCTCGACGATCTCGTAGCTGCCTGAGATCGCTTCCAGCTTGCGGCCGAACAAACGCGCCAGCGCCTTACCATCACCGTCGGCGTGCGTTACCGCGGCCGGGGGCCCGGTCCTCGGCGTTGCGACGGGCCCACGGTGGAATAGAGCAGGCTGTCGCTGGCAGGTGGCTCTGAGCCGAGAGAGGATCTCGCTCCGGGCGCATCCGTTGGCATCGGTCACGACGGCATCTCCTCACGGTTACGCTCGAGTCTGTCTTTCCACAGGCCGGAGAAGCGTCGCGAAGCGGGCGTTGGGAAGTCACGCGTGCGCGTCCACGCGCGTAGCGGTGGCGGCAGGTGCGACAACACGCCCCCGCCACGAGCGAGCAGTCGGGACAGGCGTCGCGCGATCCAGTTTACCACGCGGTACCGGCGTGGGCCGGCCACCGTTGCCGAATAGGCGTTCATCGCGATCCGTTCGAGGGTGCCTGCCGCGCCACGCTCCACCAACTCGGAGCGCAAGTCGAGCAATAGTCGTGGCAGATCGATCATCACAGGACACGCGTCGCGGCATGCTCCGCATAAGGTACTGGCGAACGGAAGCTCGCGGGCGATCGTCATATCGTCCGCCAGTAGCGGAGTGATGACGGCCCCGATGGGTCCGCTATAAGGCGTACAACCGTAGGTGTGCCCGCCGATCTCGCGGTAGACGGGACATACATTCAGGCAGGCGCCGCAACGGATGCAGAGGGCCGCGTCTGCATAGTCGCGCTCGAGTATTCTGTGCCTTCCGTTGTCGAGCAGTACGACGTGCATCTCGTCCGGGCCATCGGCGTGACCGTGAGCGCGAGGTCCGCTGCTGACCGAGAAGTAGACCGACGCATCTTGCCCCGTGGCGCTTCGCGACGCCGCCTGCCAGAGGAGAACGGCATCTTCGAGCGTCGGCACGACTTTCTCGATACCGGCGATGGCCACGTAGATGCGGGGAAGGCTGGTGACCATCCGTCCGTTGCCCTCGTTGGTGACGATGGCGATGGATCCGCTTTCCGCTATGGCGAAGTTGCAACCGCTGATTCC
>JASFLD010000515.1:0-3730 GCA_050118275.1 Gemmatimonadales bacterium | reverse complement strand
GTGCTGGGCGTCGCCGGCGGCGACGGGGTTGGAAGTACCGACCTGTCGGCGGACCCACAGCTTGCCGTGGCCTTCAGCGGCTTTCTCGACAATCTCGAGCAGTTGACGTCCGACCTGGAGGCGCGCGGTGATCACGTGGACGCGCGCACCCCCGCCGCGGTACTGCGGGCTGCCTTTCGAGCCTTCGGAGCCGAAGCACCGCGGAAGTTACGCGGGGTGTTCGCGGCCCTGGTCACCGACGGTCGCGCCATATGGGGGTTTCGAGACCATGTTGGCTTCCGGCCGCTGTTCTACAGAGACGAGCCGCGCGGCGCGTTTCTGGGGACGGAGGCCAAGCAGGTCGTGGCCGGTGCCCAGACCCCCTACGAGCCCGACCTCGAGGTGGTACAGCGAATCTTCTACGGCCGAGCCGGAGAAGATCGGCGCTGTGCCATCCGCGGTGTCGAGCGCCTGCCACCCGCCACGATCCTCGAAGCCGATCGGAACGGGGTCCGGCTGACCCGTTATTGGGACCCCGAGTCGCTGCTCGAGACGGCACGGGTTCCGGCCGACGAAGTGCAAGCGCGCTTCGACTTTCTGATGAGCCAGGCCGTTGGCCGGAGTCTGGTCGGGCAGGACGTGCTCTTGCTCAGCGGTGGGGTCGACTCCCCGGCCATCGCCGCATACGCGAACCCGATTCATCACGAGCGGACCGGCGAACCGCTGCCTTGCCTGTCCACCGTCTACCCGAAGTTCCCCAGCGTTGACGAGAGTCGCTACATCACGGCGGTGGCCGAGCGTCTCGGCATGCCGTTGCACACGTACCAGTCCCGGGTCCGCGCCACCGATCGGCTGCTCGATTGGGTCCGCCTGGTTGACGGTCCCGTGCCCGTGGTCTCGCTCGCAGAGGCGTACGAGACCCTCGACCGAGCCAAGGCGCTGGGCTATCGCAACACGCTCAGCGGCGAGTTCGCCGAGTTCGTCTTCGCGATGCAAGGCGATTTGTTCCCCTATCTCTTGACGCGCGGAAGGTTGCGCCCGGCCTTCGCGTACGTGGCCTACCGCCGATCCAGAGGGGCGAGTATGGGCAATATCGTCCGGCAAGCGGTGCGGGCCTTCGTGCCTCCCTGGTTGCTTTCCGCCTACAGGCGCGCCCGCGGCCGCCCCGAGCCGCGCCGTACCGGGCCGGCTTGGATCGATCCCGCCAGGTTGAATCCGCTGCCCCAGTTCTCCGGCCGCCGCGCCTGGCGAGAACAGCAACTGGGGCCGCTACAGGCGACGGGGCTCTCCCTCGAAGCGGACGACGCCATCCAGGCACTAGCCGGGGTCAGTACCCGGCGACCCTTTGCCGACATCGACATGTGGGAGTTCTTCCTCGCTCTTCCAGCCGAGATCAAGTTCCCCAGCCCGCGCAGCAAGCACCTGGTGAGAACCCTGCTGCGAGGTAAGGTGCCGGACCTCATCCTGGACCGGACCGACAAGACGTACTTCGACGAGGCCATAGTCGCCGGCATCGACTACGCGGCGCTCCGCCGATGGCTCCTCGACCCGCCGCAGAGGATGGACGGGGTAGACTACACTGCGTTAGGCAAGCGTCTCGAGCAGGAGAAGTTGAATCTCGTGGAGTACATGTGGGCGAAGAATCTGGCCGGCGTGCACGCCTTCCTCTCTCAGTGGTGAGTCGTCACTCCGCGTTCGATTGGGGCGATCGGGAACCGGTCCGACTCGACTCAGCGTTCGACTCCGTCTGCGGTTTTGCCTCCGCCTCACCGCGGTCGGCACGCTCCATACCGGGCCGGGGGCCCGCGACTCCGTAACGCGCCAGCCGTTGGCGACCAAGCCGGCCCGGCGGCGGCCCGACCACGGCACCATCGAGCTCTACCCAGGCGTGCGCCTCGGGACTCGTCGCCTGCGCCGGCAGGCCGATCACCAGTTCGGGCTCCGCCCCCTGTTCTCGCAGCAGGCGATAGAAGACGAGCGAGGAATAGAGGCAACGCGCTCGAATCGGCCCGAGCCCGAGCACACGATGGACGATGCGCCCCAGACGCCGCGGTTCCAAGTGCTGTGGAGCGCTGGACGCCTCACGCTTGGGCGGGCGGCTCAGTCGCTCCACGAGGTGCGGCAGCGGCCAGCGCCACAGACCGATCCGCACCGCCGCGTACCAGTAGCAGATCCGCGCCCCGAGGATCGCCTTCGAGATCGCTCCCAACCGGCCAGAGTCACGCCTCACCGCTTCGTGACCTCATTCGCGATACGCTCGATCACATTCGGGAGGCTGAGCCAATCCAGTTCACGGGCCAGGTTCCACACCGGCACGCGGGCCACGAGGTCGGCTAGTGCTTGGAAGCAACGCTTCTCGTGCGCTGCGCCCGGCAGGTGAAAGCTCAGCGACCACAGGTCTCGCAGCGCATCGGCCTGGTCGGCGCGCTCGAGATCGATTCCGCCAGTCGCCTCCCGCAGGAAGACGACGGCGGACAGCGGGACCGGCCCTCCGTCGCCGCGTGCCCGCGGAGGTAGCACCATGTGCCGCTTGGAGTTCTCCGCCCGCGTCCGCCAGACATCTCTCAACCCGAGCTGTTCCAGCCCGAGCCTCGCAGCCACGTCCTGGTGAACTCTGAGCAGTGCCGGCCCGGGGAGCACGGCGGGCTGCTCTCCGACTCGGCAGCAGCTGAAATCATCCGTCAGCATCCGGTACCCCGCGGCGAAGAACGCCGCCGCCGTCGTGGTCTTGCCGTGACCGCTGGGAGCCGAGACCAGGACCGCCCGGCCACCGATCTCGACCGCAGAGGCGTGGAGCGCGAGGTCTCCGCGCGCTGTCACGCTGACGGCCGCCGGGGTGGTCCAAAGCAAGATCTCCCGCAAACGCGGATCGGAAGTCGGCGACATTTCGATGCGGAGCGCATCCGGATCGACTCCGAACCAGTGGTCGCTTCCGATCTCGACCAGAAAAGTGCGCTCGTCCGTCAGCAGCCTCGTCTCAGCGCGTTGGCCCGGCACGGCCCGCCAGGTCTTCAAGATCACGCCGCCGGACCGCACGGGCCGGCCGGTCGTTGCCTCGTCGATCCGCAGGCGATCGCCCGTACCACCTCGCAGGTACTCGAACTCGAGCGACGAGACGACTTCAAATCCATAACACGTCCCGACGGCCGCTGGCCGATTCTGTTGTTCCTCCATCATCCTCGCGCCCACGCCCATCCGTTTCGACGATCACGTAGTCAGCAACCTAACTGCGATATTCGCGCCCTCCCTAAGATCGTTGAACTCTCGAGCTCAGGACAGTCCGCCGAGAGCGTCGGGTGCGGCCTCGAGCACGTCCAGCCTTGGGCACCACGCCAATGGCTCCGCTTCGCGCCCGCCGAGTCGCGTACGACGCCGGCAAGCGTAGCGGTCGCTCAGCGGGCCTGTGGGCTCGAGACCACGTCAGACCGGCTTTCTCAGTCGGCTGTCGACCAGTCAGCGGCCAGCGCGGCCGCGCCAAAGGCAACGACGGCCACAACCTGCTGAATCGTCGAGCCGGCAAGCCAGAGGTATGGTTATCGCATCGGCGAGCGGTTACGACAGTGGCACCCACTCCCAAGCGGTGGTTATCATTGCCAGTGGCGGGGTGCTTCCGCATCCGCGCCGGGATCGGGAGGAGAGACGGTCAAGCGATGAACATGCAGAGCCTGTCCAACGACGCAATCGTATCAGCGGCCACCGATCAGGTCTCCGGTGACATGGGCGGGCAAGTCCTGATCCTGCGGTTGTCTGA
>JASFLD010000514.1:0-3737 GCA_050118275.1 Gemmatimonadales bacterium | reverse complement strand
ACCAGCACGCGGCCGAAGTGATTCCGCGCCGGTGAGTCCGTTCAGCTGGCAGGCTCCTAGGCCTGGGCGGCCGCCCGCGCGTCGCCGTTGGCCCGGGGTTTCTTGGCTCGCCGTGTCGACTTGGCCGGCTGACGCTTGGTCGTTCTCCGCTTCTTCTGGGCCGACTTGGCAGTCCGCTTCGTCGGGGTCTTGGCGGCGGCCTTCTTCTCTTGCTCCTTCACCGTCTCCGCGGTGATGAAGGGCTTGACCTTGAGGAAGCGCGCGGACCAGTTGATGGCCCGGTCGAAGCACTTCGCGCAGAGGTGGATCCAGCCGAAGCGCTCCTCCATGAGGCCGAGGAGGAACGACACCGCCTCACCCACCCCCTCAAAGTGGAAGCCCTTGGCCTTGAACATCGCTTCCAGCTCCTCTTGTGAGAGGAGGTGGCCGTCGGCCGCGAAACCATCCTGGTAGCGCGAGAAGACCTCGTCGATGTCCTTCTTGTTGCAGCGGTCGCAATCGAAGACGATTCGTCGCATAACCTCGTTCCCTACACCATCCTGGTTGTAGTAGTCGGCGGGTCGGATCCGGTTCTTTTCGAAGAACTCCGTGAAGTTGCTGCAGAAGTGCTCCCCAAAGGGGCAGTGGTGCATACACGCCACCACGAGCCGCCGAAAGCGGCCGTTGCAGTCGATGAAATCGACCGGGTGATCCCGTGCGGGGCGCGGTAGCGGCCGCGGTGCGGGCCTAATCCGGTAGAGCCCCCTGCTGGCCATTTCTCCCTCCCTGGAATTTCACGTGCAGACTCCGACAGGCGTCGTACGCCTCCAGCATGTCGGGTCTCACTGTCTGCACGGTCCCGAGCGTGCCATCGCCGTAGATGGGTTGAAGTCGGATCGGCGCCGTCACCGCTTGCTCTTCGATGAGGACGGGTGCCGGACCGAGACGCTCGGTTTGGCCGTTTTCGTCGATGCGTTGGAAGGTCATGCCGGGCGGATCGCTGGTCAAGATGATCGCGACTTCCCGCGGCGGCTGGTGCGTGAAGTAGTAGGTGGCGCCGCTTGACGCCAACAGCAGCATCGCCAACCCCAGAACTTTGAGGACGACGCCGCCCCGCCGTGGCCCGTGGCGCGGGGCAGTCTGGCCGCCGGCCGTCGCAGACCCCCCGCCGATCTCCTCGCCGAGGCTCACCGCGCCGAGTCGCCGGTGCAGCTCGGCGAGACTGGGTCGGCGCTGCGGGTCGAGACGGAGGGCCGACATGATCACGGCGTCCAGACGGGCCGAGCCCGTGGCAGGCGGTTGGGGTCGCCGTCCCAGCTCGTTGACCAGCTCGGCCACCGAGTCGGCCACGTCCTCATCAGACCGGAAATACGGGTGGTGCCCGGTGGCGAGCTCGTAGAGGATGGCGCCGAGACGGTAGACGTCGGCCGACTCCTGGCGCTCCAGGCCGACCTCGTCCGCGCGGGCCGGGTCGAAGCACTCGGGCGGGAAGCCCAGCACCAGCTCGCGCACGACCAGACGGCTCATCTGACGGACCTCGGCCCGCGTGGGATACTCGCCCAGCGCGTCGAGGGTGATCACTAGCGCGTCGGCACGCTCGTCCACGAAGAGGCGGTCGAGCGTCAGCTCAACACGCTGTGCCGGCGTCGACGCGCGTGAAGACGCCGAGACGGCCACGCCCAGGCGGGCCAGCCGCGCTGGCGCCGGCGCCGAGCGATTCCACCAGGTGCGGGCCGACTGCCCCGGGAGGGTTCGGAGCACCAGGAACGGGACAGCGCCCTCGAGCTCCCCAAAATCGATGGCCAGATCCCCGTCCCCACCGGCGGCGAGCCGATCGCGGATGCGCTGGTGGGCGACCTCCTCGAACCCCAGCTCGTCGAGCGGGTAGTAGACGCGCAGGCGCACCGGCCGCTCGAAGGGCTGCTGGAGGGCTGTATAGCAGTGGAATAGTGCACCTTTTGCGGCGAGCTTGAGCTGCTCGTAGGCATGCTGGAGCATCAGGGTTCCCCCGACCAGCTCCCGCGAATGCGGCGACGATACGCTCCCGCCCGCTGAATAGGTGTTCAGATCCATACCCGTCCACTATAGACCGAGGTGCAGGGGCTGACAACAAAAGGGCGCGCTCGGCGAGCAACGGCGCCGGTGTTAGCCCGTACCGGTGTCAGCCTCGCGGATGGTGCGAGCGGTGGATCCGGCGAAGCCGCTCGCGGGTGACGTGGGTGTAGATCTCGGTGGTACCGATGTTGGCGTGTCCCAGCATGGCCTGTACGGAGCGTAGGTCGGCCCCGTGCTCGAGGAGATGGGTGGCGAAGGAGTGGCGCAGCTTGTGCGGGCTCACGGGGGTGCGGATGTCGGCCTGCCGCGCGTAGCGTCGCAGGTTCTTCCAGAAGGCCTGGCGGGTCATGGCCTTGCCCCGTCGGGTGACGAAGAGCGCGTTGGTGGCGGCTCGGCCCACCCGGTGGAGGAGGCGGGATCGGGCGTGGTTGAGGTAGGTTTGGAGCCGCGAGATGGCCGTGTCGGAGAGGGGGACCAACCGCTCCTTGTCGCCCTTGCCCACGGTGCGGACCAGGCCGACGTTGAGATCGACCGCGCTGGTGCCGAGCGAGATCAGCTCGGAGACGCGCAGCCCCGTGGCGTAGAGCACCTCGATCATGGCGCGATCTCGGATCCCCTCGGGGGTCGCCGGGTCGGGCGCCTCGAGCAGGCGCTCTACCTCGGCTTCCGACAGGACGGTGGGCAAGCGGCGACCGAAGCGGGGGGCGTCGACCTTGGCGGTCGGATCGTTGTCGATCAAGCGCTCCCGGAGCAGAAAGTGGTACAGCCGTCGGATGCTGACGAGCTTCCGGGCAATCGTTCGGGTGCGATCGCCCGTATCGAGCCTCGCGACGAGGAAGTCGTTGATGAGGGTAGGGGTAACGTGTTCGACGCAGTCGATGCCTCGCTCGTGAAGGTAGTCCACCAGCTGGGCCAGGTCCGAGCTGTAGGCCCGCACGGTGTTGAGCGCCAGGCCGCGCTCGACCCTCAGGTGGGCGACGAATTGGTCGATGGCGTCGTCAAACTGCACGATGGTGGCTCTTCTTGGGGGCGTGCCGCCCCCCCTCACCGGCAAAGCCGGCGAGGCTCCCCCGCTGCTTCGCTTCGCTCGCCGGGCTAGGCTCGGCTGCGCTCCAAAGGGCCGCGCCGTGCGCCGCTGCGCTCCAGCGGGCCGCGCCGTGCGCGGCTTCCAACATACGAATCGAGACCTGTTGCATCTTCCAGTACTGTCGCCCCCGAAGGGTTACGCACGCTGTCGCCAGCCCTGGTCGGTGGGTCGGTTCGAGCGACGAGCACCGCGCCTCCGCGCACTCGGGGTCCTCCGCGGTCGAATCTCTCCGCGTCCTCCGCGGTGCGCTTCCGGTCAGCCGTCGAGCCGCTGGCGGAGGTCGTCGAGCAGGCGCTGACGCACCTCGGGAAGCCGGGCGGCCTCGAGCTTCTGCCCCATCGCGTCGGCGACGTAGAAGGTGTCGATGGCTCGGTTTCCCTCGGTGGCGATGATAGAGCGGTCGACCCTCAGGTCCAAATCCGTCAGGGCGCGGGCGATATGGGCCAAGAGCCCCGGCCGGTCGAGCGCCTTGACCTCGACGATGGTGAAGGTGGGGTCGAACTGATTGTCGAGGGCGACGCCCAGCTGGACCTCCGGGCGGCTCCGCGGTGGCAATCGGGACTGGCTGAGCTTGGCGTTGAGGATCCGGTCGAAGCTAGTCTGGCCGCTCAGGACG
>JASFLD010000513.1:0-3739 GCA_050118275.1 Gemmatimonadales bacterium | reverse complement strand
AAACGTGGGCGTCGATCCGCTCCAACGTCTTGCGGCATTCGGGTACGGTCGTCAGCTGGAACAGCACGTCCCGGCTGAGATCGACGTTGTTCGGGTTATGCGGTGTCGTGCACATGTAGTCCTGGTAGTAGGCGCGCTCCGCGGCCGGAATCGCTTCGATGTTCGGGACCAGCGGCCGGGCCCAGAGCCGATACCAGACCGACCCGAAGGTCGAGTAGAGCGGCGTGACGTGCGGGAAAGCGAGGATCGCGTCCTCGGCCAACTCCCAAGCACGCCGCAGCGTGTCGGCGAGCCCCGCGCCGGCCCAACGCGCCGCCAGTCTATCGACCGTGCGCGCCAGATCCATCTGCGGGTCGAACTGGTAGGCCCGAACGATCTCGTGGTTCACGTTGAACGGGACGAGCTCGCGCGGCCCGGTGCCGTTCAGATGTGCCAGATGCGTGACGCCATTCTCGTGCAACAGCTTCAGTCGCTGAAATGTCAGTGAGGGATAGGGCACGCCGACGAGCGGGGCGAACAGGCTGTTAGGGCCCACCGCGATGTAGAAGTGTGCATGAGACGACCGATCCTCCAGTTCGGTCGCCAGCCTCCGCTCATCGGTCGCGCAGGACAATTGGTAGACCGTGCCGGCGACGAACGACTTGGAATCGGGATAACGGGGATGGGCATACGGCATCTCCCACCCCTTCGCCACCAGCGAAGCCGTCTCGACCTCGACGCCGTCGCCCAGGCCGTTCCAGATGACGTCGTGCTCGCCGTAGAACGACTCCAGCCGCGTCAGCACCCGGAAGTCCGGATTCGTCTCCCGGCCCGCATCGCGCAGGACACTGAAGAAGCGGAGCGCGTTGCGGCCCGCCGCCTCGGCGATCGCCCGCTCGTCCCTCCACTCGCGGATCAGATAGGCGCCGCCGTTCCGTCCCACGTAGAGCGACTGCGTGTGCTCGAAGCCCGCACCGCTGTCGTTGGTCCAGATGGAAAGGAACCCCAGCTCGGGCACCTGCTTCATCAATTTCCGCACCATCTCGGTGTAGTGTTCCCGGACCAGCGGGTGAGCGATCGTCATGTTGTAGCGCGGCTTGAAGCTGCGGAACGGATGGTCGACGCGCGCGCCGCGCAGCATGGGATAGCTCTGAAAGAACTCCTCCGGCACCGAGCGCGGCTCGAAACAGAGCAGGCCGGGGACCATGCCGTATGCGCGGGCCAGCTCGGCGTTACGCTTCAGGAACTCCAGGTTGGCCGACAGGTAGTCGGCGGGATAGAGGCCCTCGTTCAGCTCGGTCGACACGAACTGGTCGAGCGCCGGGCAATAGGTATAGAACATCGGGTAGGCTTCGCCCGGCGGCCCGCTCTCGAGGCCGGCGGGAAACGCCAGACCGTTCACCTCCACATGCGTGAAGCCGGACTCGGCCAGACGGCGGACGTACGTCGCCCGATCCAGCCCTCGCTGAATACGGCCTTCCTGGTTGAGAAAATAGTCGTAAGTCGAGCGGAGCCACTCGAAGGCCGGACTGAAGGCCTTACCTTTCTCCAGCGTCGCTATGGGTTCCGTCGCCAGGTCGCGCAACAGGTAGGTGACGAAGGCGAAGAGATGACATGGGGGTGCCGCGGCCAGGTGACCGGACCCGTCGCGACCCAACTGGAGTGAGACGGAGCTCGGCCCGGCGGTCGCATCGGTCGAGAAGGGGGGCGCCAGCAGATGGAAAGTGCCGGCCCGCAAACGGAGCGGTTGACTGACTGGCCCGACTTCCACGGCGCCACCAGAGACTCGCGCCAGCTCGGCCGCAGCCGTATGAAAAACCGGCGGCGCCGCCTCATCGACGCGGATGGACCTGATGCGGGAGAAGGCATCGGCGATCGTCATGTCACGCGGCATGTCGGGCATTCCTCGGCGAATCACGCAAAGTCGATCTCGACCTTCAAGCCGCCATCGACGTGCGCGGTGAAATCGAGGTAGCGGCTCTCGCGTACCTTGTCGGACTCGTACGCCGTCGCGGCGCCGGCGACGCGGACCGCGCGTGGCACGATACCCGGCGGCAGCAACACGTGGAAGTGCACATCCGGCGTTGCGGCCTCCAAGGACATCTCGATCCCAGCTCCGCTCAATCGATAGGAATAGCCAAACGCCGAGCCGGAGCCGACGTACACCGTCTGGACTTCGGCCTCTTCAACGCCCGCTGCCGGCCAGCGCGGCGACAAGCGTACCCGGTCGAAGCGCGCGCCGTCGTCCTCGACGCCGGCCAGTCCGGCGATGAGCGCGTAGAGCACGGCGCTCGACCCCCAGCCGTCGGTGGGCTCGGCCTCCGGGCTGGTACTGGTCTCGACGCTGGCAGGCGTTCCATCCGGGAAATACCACAAGTAGCTTTCGCCTTTCTCCGAGACGAGCGAGTGATACCGTTTCAAGATGTCGACGCCGTACTCCTCGAAGCCGTGGTCGAACGCTGCCTTGGCCAGCTCGCCGCCGACGAGCGGCATGATGCCGCCGTTCACATAGGCGCCGCCGACCAGCTTCTCGTCCCCGAAGACGCCATCCGGAAACGGCGGATCGATGGAGAACCACTCGGCGAACGCGCCGGTCATCGAGCGGCGGCGCCGGTACTCCTCGATGATCGATACCGCCATCTCGTGTGTGGCGGCGCCGCGGTTGATGTCCATCGGGTTGCTCAAGCTGAGCTGGGCCGATTCATCGACCCCCGGGATATCGACGGGCGTCAGCTTCACGAAGTGGGTGTAGAACCGACCGTTCCAGCAGACGGCGTTCATGGCGTCGCGCAGCCGCCGGGCCCGGTCCCGCCAGTGACCGGCGCGCCGCGGATAGCCGAGCCGGTCGTATAGCACGGCCATGAGACGGAAGGCCTCGTAGTAGCCGCTGTTGTCGCCATGCATGATGCCCCAGTACGTGTTCTCGTCGATCTGGAACTGCAGCCAATCGTGTGTGCCGGCGGTATAGGCGAAATCCCAGGTGTCGATGGTATAGGCGCGCTTGACCAGGCCGTGCTGCTTGTCCCAATACCAGTCGTGTCGCCGCACGTAGCTCAGAGCCTTTTCCAGCCGCGGCAGCAGACGTCGGAGCCAATCGTCGTCGCCCGACGCCTGCCACGCCAGGTAGGCGGCCTTCACGAACCGATATTCCACATCGGCTTCCACCGGAACACGGACGTACTTCGTCCAGTTCTCCTTCTCGCACGGCGGCTTCTCGGGGAACGTCGAGACGTAGTCGAAGACCCGGCCGCCAGCCGACTGGGTCTCGGCGAAATGCTCGACCGCACTGCTCACGTCGGGGAGGAAGTAGCGGCCGGTCCGCAGCATGTCGCTGTGGTCGCGGATCCAGAGCGACCTGGCATCGGGCGAGCGGAATCCCTGGATCTTTTTGCCGTCGATCGACATCTCGAGGACGTCGGCGGCGAGGAAGGAGGCGACCAGCGGCACGAGCTCGTCGATCGCCTTGACGCCGGTTCTGACCGAGGTGTGCGCCGTCATATCACTAAAGAGAATCGAATATCGAATGTCGAATGTCGAATGCTCAATGTCCAAATAACGCTCAATGCCCAAATGTCGAGCGTCAATCGGTCGAGGTTCACCTTCGTCATTCGGGACTCCTTGTTCGATATTCGCTATTCAATTCGTTTCGATTCGATCCTCCCAGAAGCGCCACTTGGGCGGCCCGACGCCGGTGCTCCAATCGTCCGGCTCCAAGGTGAAGGTCGAGGGCGGGGCCGTGAATAGCTCCTGATCCTCGTAG
>JASFLD010000512.1:0-3740 GCA_050118275.1 Gemmatimonadales bacterium | reverse complement strand
GGCTGTTCTGATGACAGAGCGCAAGAGAGTACACACCGACGGGGCGCCGGCGGCGATCGGGCCCTACTCACAGGCGATCATCAGCGGTGGCCTGGTGTTCACCGCCGGGCAGATCGGGCTGGAGCCGTCCACCGGCGACATGGTCGAGGGCGGCGTCGAAATGCAGGCCGTCCGCGCGCTGGACAACCTTGCCGCCGTGCTGGCGGCGGCGGGCTCGAGCACACGGGACGTCGTCAAGACGACGATGTACCTGGCCGACATGGCTGATTTCGCCAGGGTGAACGAAATATACGCCCGCTATTTCGAAGAGCCGTACCCGGCACGCTCCGCCATACAGGCGGGTGCCCTCCCCAAGGGCGCACTGGTCGAGATCGACGCCATCGCGCGTCTGGCCTAGCGTCGGACCAGCAAGCTTGCACAGGGTTCGTCGCGGCGCACGGCACCGGGTGCCGCGCCGTGAGGACGTTCCCACGTCACATCCTGGAGATGGCGATGCACAGGTTCCTGATCCACAACTGCGGTGACGATGTCGGTGTCGCCACCGAGGACATCCGCTCCGGCGAGCGGGTGACCGGGATCTGCATGGACACCGAGGAGACCGTCACGCTCGCGGCACGAGGTGACATACCGCTGGGCCATAAGATCGCGGTCCACGATGTTGCCGCCGGCGGCGATATCAGCAAGTACGGGGTGAAGATCGGCGTTGCCAAGCAGGCGATCGCGACCGGCGACTACGTCCACGTCCACAACATTCGTTCGGCCCGCTGGTCGTTCGATAGCTGAGGGCTCGAGGGGAGGCGAAGCATGCAGCTGACGGGTTATCGACGCGAGAACGGTCGAGTCGGAATCCGCAACCATGTGGTTGTTTTGCCGGTGGACGACATCTCGAATGCCGCGGCCGAAGGCGTAGCGCGACTCATCCCGAACGCCCTGGCGATCCCTCACCCCTACGGCCGCCTGCAGTTCGGCGAGGACCTCGAGTTGCACTTTCGCACGCTGATCGGCACCGGCGCCAATCCCAACGTCGCCGCCGCCATCGTCATCGGGATCGAGCCCAACTGGACCGAGCGGGTGGCCGCGGGAATCCGTGAGACGGGCAAACCGGTCGAGGCCTTCTCGATCGAGCGATTCGGCGATCTGGAGACGATTCGCGCCGCCGCCCGGGTGGCGCAACGACTCGTGCAGGATGCGTCGGAGCGGCCTCGCGAAGCGGTCGAGCTGGGCGAGATATGGGCTAGCATCAAATGCGGCGAATCGGACACGACCACCGGCCTGGCCTCGTGCCCAACGGTCGCTCGGGTCGTGGACCGCGTCATCGAGGCGGGTGGCACGGTCATCTTCGGCGAGACCTCGGAACTGACCGGCGGCGAGCACCTGATCGCCGAGCGATGCGCGAACGACGACGTCCGCGCCCGCTTCCAGAAGATGTTCGACGACTATGCCGCGCTGATCGTCTCGAAAGGCGTCGATGTGATGGGCTCGCAGCCGACGCAGGGCAACATCCGCGGCGGTCTGAGCACCATCGAGGAGAAGGCGATGGGCAACATCGCCAAGACCGGCAGCAGGCCGGTGGTCGACGCGCTCGATTACGCCGAGGCTCCGAGACGTCCCGGACTCAACTTCATGAACTCGTCGTCCGCCGCGGCGGAGTTTGTCACGTTGATGGCCGCCGCCGGCGCCGTCGTTCACCTGTTTCCCACCGGGCAGGGCAACATCGTCGGTAACCCGATCGAGCCCGTGGTCAAGCTGACCGGCAACCCGATCACCGCTCAGACGATGGGCGAACACATCGACTTGGACGTGAGTGGCTTGCTGCGGCGCGAGCTGACGCTGGACGAAGCCGGGGACCGTCTCATGGACGTCATGGCGCGCACGGTCAATGGTCGGTTGACCTGCGCCGAGACGCTGGGGCATCGCGAGTACGTGCCGACGAAGCTCTACCCCAGCGCCTGAATACGACCGGCGACGGCCTAGCGGAAGATTCCTTCCAGTACGTCGACCACGACGCCGCTGGCCTCGAGGAGCACGATCCGGTCGCCGAAGATCGATATCTCCACTCCGACGCGCCCCGGCAGCCGAGCCTTGAGGTCGGCGGGGATTTGCTTCTTCGCGATCCCCGGCGGCAGCGGCTTGCCGCGCGCCAGGTTCTTCGCGATCCCCGGCGGCAGCGGCTGCGCCCTGTAAGTGTGGCTGGCGAAGAACTCCACGATGATCTGCCGCTCGGCCGACGAGAAGCCCGGGGCCTGCCGGGATTGGTTCGCCACTTCCTTCTGCTTGGCCTTACCATTCTGCGCCAGAAGCTCCGGTGCTGCCGTGAGCGCGGCGGCAGAGAGGAGGATCGACAGGACTGTGACACGTATCATGGAACTCCTCCTTATCGCCGGTGCGAGTTGCGAGACACCGAGGCATCTTACAAGGCTCGCGGGCTGTCCCCGGCGGGTCCTCAGAGCTCTTGCTCGCCGGACCGTCGTTTAACCCAATGTGCCGATTGTGCCGGATTGCGGGGGTGATCGGCCGCGACCTGCTCGCCGAACGAGGCCCGAGGCGAACGCTGGTCGTGCCCAGACCTCGGTCGACTAGCTCCTATGTTGGCAAGCGTCGGGCCAGACGGTGTTTGGTACTATTGGGATCGCTAGCGGGCGGCGTCAGAGTTGGGCGGCCCACAAGCCAACGGCGGGTGAAGGGTCAGGCTCTCACAAACCTCATGTCATATTCGTCGCCCGTGACAATGCCTGTCATTGTGAGAACGTCGCCTGAGATACTGTAATTCAAAGTGAACTCCGATAGTTCGCCGGGATCGAAGCTTATCCTGCTGCTGGTGGCGCTGTACTGGCCCGTGGCGTTATCGATGGGAGTCCCATCTTCTATCAGAACCGCGGTGTACGTCCGATCTCTGGTGAAAGTGAGAGTGAATGAGTCTACACTATTCAATACGTCGAAAACGATGCCGTCACTGTAGGTGATCTCGTATTTCGTGCAATTCCAGGTGCCAGCGAGTATCTCCTGAGGGCTAATCGGATCATCGCCGCAGCCAGAAAGTGGGGCGGACAGTAAGGCGATGGTGAGTACCACGATGATGCGTCGCGCGGGTTTCATGGATGCCTTTCCTTCGCCCCCCCAACGCTTGGGGCCATTGCGGTCGGATACTCGAGGACGATGCGCGTGAGAACAAGATGCGGTACTTTCCGCACCGTCGCAACGACGCAAAGCGCGCGGAACAACCGGAGAACGCGTTGAGTCTCGCGCCGACAGCGATCCGCAGGTGTGATCTCCCCATTCACAGCCTGCGACGATTCGCTGTGTCCCGGATGGCAGGGTATCGCCGGGGCCGATGTCGCGGAACATCACAAGGCTTTGTAGAATGAGGCGCGGGGGCGGATCGGGCCTGGTGGCTCGACTGGTCTTCAAAACCAGCTTGGCGGCTCAAAAACCGCTTGGTGGGTTCGATTCCCACACGCTCCCGCCATTACTTCCCCCAGACTTCCCCCGTACCACTGACTTTTCGATCGGGCTGGGCGTTCCCATAGGCGTCGCCCATGCGCTGCTGCACGGCTTCCAGTCGCGATTCGTCGGTTACGTTGTATCGATCGGCTATGGATCGTGTCTTCCGGCCCGTGGCGTCCATGAGATCCTTTTCGGGCACCCCAGCGTTCACCCCATTCTGCCACACCGATCGGCAGAAGTCGTGCATTACCAGATCGGGGAATCCCGCCCGTTTCTTAGCGCGGTTGAAGGCGTCG
>JASFLD010000511.1:0-3741 GCA_050118275.1 Gemmatimonadales bacterium | reverse complement strand
GCCCAGCCCGACGAACGCCGGCACGAAGTAGACGCCGTCGTTGCTGGCCAGCGAGCGGGCGAGGTCCTCGGTTTCCGCCGCGCCCTCGATCAGTCCCAATTCATCGCGCAGCCACTGGACAGCCGCACCGGCGACGAATATCGACCCTTCCAACGCATACGAGGCCTCACCTTGCGGCCCGCAGGCCACCGTCGTCAGCAGCCCGTGCTCGGAAGGCACCCTCTCGGTTCCCGTATGGACCAGCAAGAAGGCGCCCGTGCCGTACGTGCACTTGGCCAGGCCCGGCTCCCAACAGCCCTGGCCGTAGAGCGCCGCCTGCTGATCACCCATGGCGGCCGCCACCCGAGCCTCGACGCCCAACGCCTCGCCCGCCGTAACGCCGAACACCCCACCCGACGGCCGTACTTCCGGCAGGACCCGCTCGGGGACGCCGAGGATCTCACACAGATCGGGGTCCCAACGCTGCTCGTCGATGCGGTACAGCTGCGTTCGCGACGCGTTGGTCGGCTCGGTGGCGTGCACGCGTCCGTCCGTCAACTTCCAGATCAGCCACGTATCGATCGTGCCGGCGGCCAGCTCGCCGGCCTCGGCACGCTGGCGCGCGCCGGGCACGTTGTCCAGCAGCCAGGCGATCTTGGTGCCGGAGAAATAGGGATCGATGACCAAGCCAGCCCGTTCACGGATGATCGCCTCGTGACCAGCCTCGCGCAGGGCGCGACACTCGCGCGCCGTGCGGCGGCACTGCCAGACGATGGCGTTGTGGATCGGCTCTCCGGTCTCGCGATCCCATACGACGACCGTCTCGCGCTGGTTGGTGATGCCGATCCCCGCCACATCCTTCGCTCCCAGACCCCCGCTCTCCAGCGCCTCGCGCAGCGTCGCGCGGACCGAGTCCCAGATGCCCGTCGGATCGTGTTCGACCCAGCCGGGCCGCGGATAGCGTTGTTCGATTTCCTGGTACGCCCGCCCGACGACGGCGCCCTTGCGGTCCACCGCGAGCACCGTCGTTCCGGTCGTCCCTTGATCGATGGCGAGGATCACAGACATGACAGCTTCACCGTTTCTGGCCCCAAGTGAACCTCGTCACCTCGAGGTTCGGATTCGCCGCCTGCAGGTGCGACAGAAATTCCTCCAGCCCGTCCATGTTAGCGTACAGGTTCGTGGTCCGACCGCCGTGCTCGATCGAGCAATAGCGGCCGGCGCGTCTGACCCGCTGGATCTCGCTCGGATCGACCTCGCTATGACCGATCAAGCTGCGGAACTCGATCGCACCGCCGTCAGCGACACGCACTTCGACCGGCGCCCGCAGATGCCGATTCCACTCCCAGAGCAGCACGAGGAGCATGGCCGCGAAGAACCAGCGCGGCTCGGCGAAGAACAGTCCGAAACCCGTCACCAGCGTCAGCACGACGAGAAACCCCAACGTGAACGCGAGCGTCGATCTCTTGATCCGGTACTCTTTCATCTTGTCTGCCGTCGAGATCGCTCGGGGCGGTCACGGCCCGCCGGGTCCGGTGAACAGCGGCTCAGTCTTCGGTCGGCGGCTGCCGCGGCAACTCTCCCGGCTCGAAGATGCCAGCCTCGGTGATGATGCCGTCGATCAACTCCGCCGGCGTCACGTCGAAGGCCGCATTGTAAACGGTCACGCTCTCGGGAGCCGTCCGGCGCCCGAACCCGCTCCGCACCTCTTCCGCGCCGCGTTGCTCGATGGGGATCTCCGTTCCCGACGCGAGGCCGAAATCGAGCGTCGACGACGGAGCCGCAACGTAGAAAGGGATCCCGTGGTGTCGCGCCGCTACGGCCAAACCGTACGTCCCGATCTTGTTCGCCACGTCTCCGTTGGCGACGATTCGATCGGCCCCCACCAGCACCAGGTCGACGCCCAGCTGCGCCATCGCCGCCGCCGCGGCGTTGTCCGGCAATACCGTCACATCGACTCCGGCCCGGGCCAGTTCCCAGGCCGTCAGGCGGCTCCCCTGCAGCAGCGGCCGTGTCTCGGTGGCCAGTACGCGAACGGCGAGCTCCCGCTCGGCGGCCACGTAGATCGGCGCCAGGGCGGTCCCTATGCCGCCCGTCGCGAGCGCGCCCGCGTTGCAGTGGGTTAGCACGGTCGCGCCCGGCCGCAGCAGCGTCAGTCCGTTCTCGCCGATGCGCCGGCACATGGCCCGATCTTCATCGAGAATCGCCAGCGCCTCCGCCTGCATCGACGCCCACAGCTCGGGGTTCGCAGTATCCCTCAGCCGATCGGCCAGCGCCACCAGACGATCCACGGCCCACGCCAAGTTGACGGCGGTAGGTCGCGCCGAGCGAAGGCGCGCGGCATTCTCCGCCAGACGGGCACGGAACTCGGACGGCGATGCTTCGGTGTGTGAGGCGAGCGACGCGACCAGGCCCATCGCCCCGACGATGCCGATCGCCGGCGCCCCCCGCACCCGCAACCGCTGTATCGCTTCGATCACTTCATCGACACCGACTAGATCGAGTTCGACGAATCGGCCCGGCAGCAAGGTCTGATCGATGATCCGCACCGCGCCGTCGTGCCAGCGAACCGCTCGGGGAACGTCAATTTCCACGATCAATTGCGAATAATCTCGAGTCACAGCGATCGAAGCCTTCGCCCTGGTCGACGCGAATCGCCGATTCCATGGCGTCGCGAAGAGCCACGGTCGCAACGGTCGGCGCCGAAACTTGCTCAGACGAGCATGCTAATACGGTGCCCGCCTTCCCATCAAGGTTCGTAGCGCAGCAAGACATTGCCGTTGCCGAAGGCTCGCGTTTCCACCAGCTTCAAGAGAAGCTTGTCTCGGATGCCCTCGAACATGGTCTTTCCCTTTCCAAGGACAACGGGGTTCACCAGCAACTGGTACTCGTCGATCAACCCCGCTTGCGCCAATTGCGCGACGATACTGCCACTCCCCAGGACGGTCAGGTCTTTGCCAGACTGTTGTTTCAGCCGCCTGACCTCGCCAAGCATGTCGTCCTTAACAAGTCGGGTATTGACCCAATCGGTTGTGCTCAGTGTCCGAGAAAAGACGATCTTCGGTGAGCTGTTCATTCCTTCGGCGACGATAGGATCATTCTCGAGCGCGTCCGGGGAGGGCCAGTAGCTGGCCATGAGTTCGTACGTCACGCGCCCGAACAGAAGCGTATTCCCGGTTGTGGAATTCCTCTCGGCATATTCCTGGAAGTCCTCATCCACGCTGTGCCAGGAGATATCGCCATCCGGCCCGGCGAAGTAGCCGTCCAGCGTGATCAGGTTGAAAACGCCCAATCTGCGCATGTCTTCCACTCCTAGAGGTTGACCTGCTGGAACGACAAAGTAGTCGTCGGAGGGCGAGCAACACAGGGGTCCGGGGCCAGTACCCGGCAAGCGTCCGGTCTGAAAAGTTCTATCGAAGGGGCAAGAGGCGGGGGCCGAAAGCGTAGCGCCAACCGAAACGGCGGAAGAGATCGAGCAGAAGTTTGCAGGGAAGGCCCATCACGTTGAAGTAGTCGCCTTCGATGCGTTCGACGATCGCCGCTCCGAAACCTTGAATGCCGTAGGCGCCCGCCTTGTCCATGGGCTCTTCGGTGCCAACGTATTCCTCGCACTCGCGAGCGTCGAGCGAGCGAAACCACACCCGGGTCGCTTCCACAGCGCTCTCCACCCGGTCAGGCGCGGCCAGCGCCACGCCCGTGTAGACCACGTGCCGCTCCCCCTGCAGCTGCATGAGCATCTCCACCGCGCCAGCGGCGTTTCCC
>JASFLD010000510.1:0-3741 GCA_050118275.1 Gemmatimonadales bacterium | reverse complement strand
AATGGGTTGTGCGAAGCCTCTACTCCACCGTCACGCTCTTCGCCAGGTTGCGGGGCTGGTCCACGTCGCAACCTCTGAGCACGGCGATGTAATAGGCCAACAACTGCAGGGGAATGACATTCAGGATCGGTTGCATCATCTCGAGTGTCGCGGGGACCGAAATGATGTGATCGGCCAGCCTCTTCAACTCGCCGTTCCCGTCCGTCGTGATCGCGATCACCCGGCCACCTCGTGCCTTCACTTCTTCGATATTCGAGAGCACCTTCGGATAAACGCTGTCACGCGGCGCGATGAAGACGACCGGCATGTTCTCGTCGATCAGAGCAATCGGACCATGCTTCATTTCGGCGGCTGGATATCCCTCGGCGTGGATATAGCTGATCTCCTTCAGCTTCAACGCCCCTTCCAACGCGACCGGGAAGTTGTAGCCCCGCCCCAGATACAGGAAGTTCCGATGATGGTGATACTCCTCGGCCAGCGCGCGAATCTGATCGTTACGCCTGAGGATCTCGCCGATCTGATCCGGCAACCGTAGCATGGCCTCGACCAGATCGTGACCGCGCTGCCCTGAGACGCCCGTGTAGCGACCGAAGTACAGGCTGAACAGCGCCAGGGCGGCCACCTGGGAAGTGAACGCTTTGGTCGACGCCACACCGATCTCCGGGCCGGCGTGGCTGTACACGCCGCAGTCGGATTCCCGCGCGATGGTCGAGCCGACGACATTCACGATCGCCGTCGCACGCGCGCCCCGCGCCTTGGCCTCGCGCAGCGCCGCCAGCGTATCCGCCGTTTCGCCTGACTGCGAGATCGCTATCACCAGCGAACGCTCGTCCAGTACAGGATTGCGGTAGCGGAATTCGGATGCGTACTCCGTCTCCACGGGCAGGCGCGCGAACTCTTCCAACATGTACTCGCCGATCAGCGCCGCGTGCCACGACGTGCCGCACGCCGTCAGCACGATCCGGTCGTAGTTCCCGATGTCCCGCCACGGTAGGCACTCTGACAAACCACCCAGATGTGCCACCCCCTCGTCTCGCAGCAGTCGTCCACGCATCGTGTCGCGCACCGAGTCCGGCTGCTCGAAGATCTCCTTCAGCATGTAGTGGGGGTAGCCACCCTTCTCGATGGTCTCCAAATCCCAAGAGACGCGACTGACTTCTTTGGTCAACGGGCGGCCCTTCAGGTCGAGTGTGCGGTAGCCGCTCCGCTCCAGTACGGCCAACTCGCCGTCGTCGAGATAAACCACGTCACGCGTATGCTCGACCACCGCCGCGGCGTCGGATGCTACGAAGAAGCAATTATCATCGCACAAGCCCAGCAGCAGCGGTGATCCGTTCCGTGCAGCCACGAGCTTGTTCGGATCACGGCTGGACACCACCACGATCCCGTACGTGCCCTCGACCTGGCTGAGCGCTGCCGCGACCGCATCCTCCAGGTTGTCCGCATACGTCTCCTCGATCAGGTGTGCCAGAACCTCCGAGTCGGTTTCGCTACGAAAGACGTGTCCCAATTCCTCCAGCTTCCGGCGCAGAACGACCGCATTCTCGATGATCCCGTTGTGGACGACCGCGATCTGTCCGGAATCGTCGATGTGGGGATGGGCGTTCGTCGTGGTAGGGGGGCCATGTGTGGCCCAACGGGTATGCGCGATCCCAACCGTTCCGCGCGGCAAGTCGCCGGTCAACATCTGGACCAGATCGCTAATCTTTCCCGCCATCTTGCGCGTGTCGATCGTGCCGTTGCGACACACGCTCACGCCAGCCGAGTCGTAACCCCGGTACTCCAACCGCCGCAGGCCCTCGAGCAGTAAGGGCGCCGCTTCAGACTTCCCGATGTAACCGACAATACCGCACATGAACCGCTTCTCTCTCCTACCCGGCCGGTGGACTCATCATAGCCCCGACCTGCTGGACTAGTTCCCGGACCTCTTCGGCTCGTTCGCGAGGCCCTTCACCGATGACTCGCAAAATCGGTTCCGTCCCCGACGGGCGGCAGTGAACCCACATGTCGCGCTGGCGCCAGCGAAGGTGTAGTCCGTCCCGATGGTCTAACTCCGCGCCGGGAAACGCCTTCTCCACTCTGGCCAGGAGGTCGCCGACCGCGAGCCCCCCCCGGGGAAACCGACCCTTCACAATGAAAAAGTGTGGATACTGCGCTACAATCTCCTGCAGGCTGGCTTCAGTCTCGGCGAGCAATTGCAGGATCATCGCCACCGCCAACGGCGCGTCTCGGGTGTAATGCAGCGCTGGCAGGATGACCCCTCCGTTCCCTTCACCACCGACCACGGCACCCAATTCCCTCATGGCCGCCGCCACGTTCGCCTCGCCCACCGGTGACTGGTGGTATTCAGCCCCCGCCTCCATGCAGACCGCCTCCACGATCTGGCTTGTCGATAGGTTGGCGACCACCGGCCCGCGCCGGTGAGCCAGCACCAAGCGCGCGGCGAGCGCCAACGTATAGTCCTCACCGATGGCCCGGCCGTCTCCGTCCACGAGGGCCAGCCGGTCTACGTCCGGATCCACGGCCATCCCCAGGTCGGCCGCTTCGCGGGGGACGCGCTCGCACAGCTCGACCATGTTCTCCGGGATCGGTTCCGGTTGGCGCGCGAAGCGACCGTCGGGCTCGAGGTCGATGCCCACCAGTTCACAACCCAGCCGCTCGAGCAGTTCCGGCAAGATCACGGCGCCGGCGCCCCGCGTGCAGTCGAGGACGACCTTGAAACCCGCCGCCGCGATCCGGTCCGGATCGATCAGGTCCAGCGCGAGGATGTTCTCGATGTGGCGCTGCACCGCTCCGCCGACCTTCTCCACAGCCCCAAACTCGCCCATCACGTAGGCGGGGCGATGTCCGGCTCGGAGCGCACTTACGAACTCGGACCCCTGGTCGGGGGTGAGAAACGCGCCTTCCGGGCTCGCCAGCTTCAGGGCGTTCCACTCTTTCGGGTTGTGACTGGCCGTCACCACGATCCCCCCACTCAAGCCTCGCGCCTGGATCTCGAGCAGCGCCGTCGGCGTGGGCACCAGCCCCAGATCGCTGACCCGGCAGCCCACAGCCTGCAGGCCGGCCGTGGCCGCCCGCACGAATGCCGGTCCACTCGGGCGCGAGTCACGCGCGATGGCGACGTGACTGCCCCAGCCCCGTTCGCGAACGTAAGTCCCGAACGAAGCGGCGAATCCGGCCACGGTCTGCGGGTCGAGATCGATTCCGACCCTGCCGCGAATCCCAGACACGCTGACGATCAAGCTTTCCGGTACCGTCATGAGGCCCTCGAGGGTGTGGCGACGATCGTGATCGCGAACGGATTGCGACTATATTACTGGATCGAGGACTATTTTACCGAATTTCACACCCAGTAGAACATTGGGAGGCACGCTGGACTGGCGCGGTCTCGACGACTACACTGTCTGTCCTCGACTGACCATTGCAACAAACGGACCGAACCGCACCAATAGAGAGCAAAGGACGGGACGCATGCGGCCCGAGGACAAACGACGCTTCGCCACCCGCGCCATCCACGCCGGGCAGCGGCCGGACCCGACGACGGGCGCCATCATGACGCCGATCTACCAGACCTCCACATACGCCCAGGAGGGAATCGGAGTCCACAAGGGTTACGAATACGCGCGGGTCTCCAATCCCACCCGCACCGCACTCGAGGACAACGTCGCGGCCCTCGAGGGTGCGGCCCAGGGAACGGCCTTCGCTTCGGGCATCGCCGCGATCGAGGCGCTGGTCAAGTTG
>JASFLD010000509.1:0-3746 GCA_050118275.1 Gemmatimonadales bacterium | reverse complement strand
CGTATCAGCTTCAGCCACGTCTACTTCAACCCCGACCGCCGCGGGGCAGCGGTGGAGATCGACGCTCGACGGACTTTGGCCGAGATCCAAGCGATGGACCCGCCGCCGAAGCGCCTCCCTGAAGCAGGGGACCGCTTCATGCTGCCGTACGACTACACGCTCCTGACACCCCTCGAAGTGCAGCAGCAATTCGGATCCCGATTTGCGGATGCCCTATTGGAGCTGGAACCCGGTTGGCACGGCCCGATCGTCTCGGGCTATGGCCTCCACCTGGTCAACGTGCGCGAGCGGGCCGACAGTCGCATCCCCGAGTACGGTGAGATCAGAGACCGGTTAGTGACCGACTACAACCGCATGCGCAGCGATCGGGCCAAGAACGCGCTCTACGAGAGTTTGGCGGCCGAGTACGATGTGGAAATCGACGAAGAAGCCTTGGATAGTGCCGCCCTCAGGAGCAGCCAGGCGACGCGGTCTCAATAGCCGACCGCCGCTCCGCCTCTCCTCGGATCCGAAACTCCCTGGCGCGTCCCATCCGGCAGCACCATGATCGCCTGGATGTCGCCGATGTAAGGGTAGAGCGAGTCCTCGTCGTAGCGCTCACGTAGCGTGTGCCCCATCGCTTCGAGCGCAGCGATCGTCGCCGAGTCCAGCGCGCCGCGCTCGTAATCGATTCGATCGGGCAAGTGCTGGTGATGGAGACGCGGCGCGGACACGGCCTCGACCGCGCTCATCCCGTAATCCACCACGTTCATGATGTTCTGGAACACGTTGGTGATGATCGTGGCGCCGCCGGGCGAGCCGAGGACGAAGAACAGCGAACCCTCGGGCCGTAGCACGATCGTCGGCGTCATAGCGCTCAGCATCCGCTTGCCCGGCGCGATGGCGTTCGCCTCGCCTTGCACCAGGCCGAACATGTTCGGGGTGCCGGGCTGCGCCGAGAAGTCGTCCATCTCGTTGTTGAGGAAGAAACCGGCGCCTTCCACCACCGCCTTGATCCCGTAGAACGAGTTGATTGTCGTGGTCATCGACAGGGCGTTGCCGGCCGCATCGACTACCGAGAAATGGGTCGTGTTCTCTTCCACGGCGTAGGGACCCAGTCCAGGCACGACCTCGGCCGACGGCGTCGCGTGATCCAGTGAGATGCCGGCGCGGCGCTCGGCGCCGTACTCGGCGGAGGTGAGTCGTTCCCTGGGAACATCGACGAAATCGGGGTCGCCCAGGTACTCGTTCCGATCGGCGTAGGCGCGCTTCCACGCCTCCGCCAAGAGATGAACCATCAATGGCGAATGCCATGGAATGTCGGCCAGATCGTACCCCTCGAGGATCTTGGCCATGGGCGCCAGCGTCAGACCGCCTGACGAGGTTGGCGGCATCGCGATGATCGTGTAGTCGCGATAGGTGAACTCGACAGGCTCGCGCCACGCGGCTTCGTAGGACGCCAGGTCGTCCTCGGTGATCAATCCGCCGTGTCGCTGCATCTCTGCCGCGATCAGTCGCGCGGTCTCGCCGGTATAGAATCCGTCGCGCCCCTGCTCCTGGATGCGGCGCAGCGTGCCGGCGAGGCCGGCCTGCACCAGCGTGTCGCCCACACCGGGTGGCGCCCCACCCCGGAGGAAGATATCGGCGGTCTGGGGATACTCGGCCAACTCGTCGGCGTAGTAGCGTAGCGACTTGGCCTGGCGCTCGCGGATCTCGAATCCTTCCGCCAGGGTGATCGCCGGCTGCACCAGGTCACGCCAGGGTAGAGAACCGTACCGCTGATGCGCCGCCCACAATCCCGCCACGCTTCCCGGCACTCCCACGGCGCGATGGCCGACCCGCGACCCGTCGGTCAGCTTGCCATTCTTGTCGAGGTACATGTCGTGTGAAGCGGCGGCGGGCGCTCGCTCGCGGAAGTCGAGGGCGGCGGTGGTGCCGTCCGCGAAGCGGATCACCATAAATCCGCCACCGCCGATGTTGCCCGCCTCGGGATTGACCACCGCCAGCGCCAGCGCCGTGGCGACGGCGGCATCGATCGCGTTGCCTCCCGCTTTGAGGGCTTTCACTCCGGCCTCGCTGGCGTAGCGGTCGGTGCTGACGACCATGGCGTTGCGGCTCTCGACCGGTGTCGCATCCAGGGAATAGGGCCAATCAGCGGGAATGGCATCGCGCCAGGACGTCTGGGCGCAGGCGAGCGTGGTGGCGGCGGCCAAGAACGTGCCTAGGCGAAGCGGTCTCATGAAGTCACCTCGAGAGCTGTGCGCGATCGTTGGAGCCGAATCAGGGGAAAGATATCAGGTCCGGACCGCCGCCCGTCAATGGCTGGAGCGGCGGCTCGCCTATGTGACGCCGGGACTATTCCTCGGCGCGCCAGCGAATCTCCTCGAGGCGCATGCGGTAGCGGTCTTCGCTTAGCGGCACGTATCCAACCTGAGGGAGGAATGTCCGTGCGAACATCAGGTAGAACTCGGCGAAGGCCTGGATCTCGCGCCGCTTGAGGGACTCGGGGTTGATGTAGAGAAAGAGTGGTCGTGCGAGTGGGCTGTAGGCCCGGGTCTCGATGGTCACCGGGTTCGGCGGGACGCAGCCGTCTCCGTCATCGATGGCGACGGCCTTCAGCTTGTCGGCGTTGTTCACATAGTAGGCGTAGCCGAAGTATCCGAGCGCGTATCGCCCGCCTGCCACGCCACGCACGAGGACGTTGTCGTCCTCGCTGGCCGCGAAATCGGGCCGGCTGGCCCCGACCTCACCCATCAGGGTCTGGGTGAAATAGTCGAACGTTCCTGAATCCGCCCCCGGACCGTAGAGCTCGATGTTTTCGTCCGGCCAATCCGATCGGATATCGCTCCACGTTTTCACGTGACTGCCGGGTTGCCAGATGCGTCGCAGCTCATCGGTCGTCAAGCAACTGACGAAGTCGTTCGCGGCGTTCACGACGAGTGTGATGCCGTCGAGGCCCACGACGATCTCGATCGGGACGATACCATTCGTCAGACAGGCCTCTAGCTCGCGGCGGTTGATCTCGCGCGAGGCGTCTGAGATGTCGGTCTCGCCGACGCAAAACTTCTGAAAGCCGCCACCGGAACCCGAGACACCGACGGTCACCCGGGTATCGGGATGCCGGGCCTGGTACTCCTCGGCCACCGCTTCGGAGATCAAATACACGGTGCTCGAGCCATCGATTCGCACGGTGCGTGGGCTGTCAGCGGTGCGCTCGCTAACGTCGCTGTCACCACAAGCGGCGCTCGCCAGGACAAGCAGCGGTAGTAGACCCCGTCGGAGTGCGCGGCTCGTGCCAGGCATGACGCTGCGGAATATTTCGAACATGAGTCTTGTCAGCGTCGAACACCGGATGTCGACATACACGCCGAGCGCATCGACATCCGGTTGTTCGCTTGCGTCATCGTGTACAGGACGCGGCCGCCGGCGGATCAGCCGATCTCGGCCAGTTCGGCCTGGTACTGCTGATCGCGCAGGGGGACGTATCCCACCTGCGGGACGAGCACGCGGGCTTGTTCCAGATAGTAGCGCACGAATGCTTTGACCTGCGGCTTCTCCAACGCCGACTCGGCGACGTAAATGAATAGCGGCCGCGATAAGGGAGCGTATTCTCCGCTTTCGACCGTCTCGGGTGAAGGCGCGACGCAGCCCTGACCACCGTCGACCGCTACCAGCTTCAGCTTGTCGGTGTTCTCCACGTAATAAGCATATCCGAAATAGCCCAGCGCGTACCGATCACCGGCGATGCCTTGGACCAGCATGTTGTC
>JASFLD010000508.1:0-3748 GCA_050118275.1 Gemmatimonadales bacterium | reverse complement strand
ATTGAGTGTTCAATAATGGATGTTCAACATTCCGTCACGGGCCCACCGGAATCTTCCAGCCAACGCCGATCGCGACATCCTCTGGTTTCAAGTCCGTCCGCTCGTCGAAGCCGAACAGGTGGACCGAGACCCAGCCGTCGGCGGCGGCGAAGAAGGCGGTGAAGACGGCCAGCGCAATCCAGTCCTCGCGCTGTTGTTTTCGCGATTCGATCAGGCCGGAGTCCGCCGGCCGCGTTCGTTCCGCCCAGTCGAGCCGGACCTGGGTGCGCGCCACCATGAACAGGCTGAACGATTCGGCCAAGAAGTAAAACGCGCCGCGCGTTTCAGCGCCGAGCTCCGACTGGGCCCAACCGGGCAGCACGAGCGAGCGGAAGAACGCACCGCCGGGCGACAAGGGCGGCGGAGTGAAGAGCGTGTCCGGCGGTGCGGCCTCTTCAGGCGCCGGCTCCTGCTGGGCCGCAGCGATCGTGGGGAGGCCGCTCGCCAGTGCGATCGCGATTGCCGCCACGACGCTACTTCGATTGACCCTCTGGCGATCCGTCGCCGCCGGTCGCGCCAGCGCATCGTTCCGCCCAGTCATAGTTTCCGGCTCATCCTCTCATCGCCTGCGTCACACCAGATCCTGCGTCAGACCAGAATGGGAAGGCCTTGGCGCTGGACCGCGACCTGGACCGGCGCCCCGGCCGGGGCCTGACGCCATTCCCCATCGACATGGTAACCAATCGCCGCATCCGACTCCACCGTAAGCGAGTCCGCCCGTGAGTGGTGCACCAGGGATAGACGGCCGTGCGTCCCCCAGCGAACGGCCCAGATGTACCGCGCGAACAGCCAGGCGTTGATCGGATCGATGCAATACAACTCGAGCAGACCGTCCTCGAGGCTGGCTTGCGGCGCGAGATGCACCCCGCCACCCTCGTAAGCGCCGTTCATCGCCGCCACCAGGGTCGCTGGACCTTCCCACTCGCCATCGCTCCAGCGGACTCGGTAGCGCTGCGGGCGATAGCTCAATACCAGGCCAACGGCGCCAGGGAAATAGCTGGGCGCCTTGATGCGATGGTTCGCGCGGCGGCGGACGAGCTCGGCGTCGAAACCGATACCGAGGACGTTGACGAAGTACTCGTCGCCGTTTACCTGGCCCACGTCGATGCGCACGACGCGCCCCTCGGACAGCGTATCCAGCGCGCGATCGAGCCCGTGCGCCACACGGCCCAGCGAGCGCGCCAGGTCGTTACCGGTACCCAGCGGGACCAATCCCATCACCGCCCGCGGATTCCCGGCGGCCAGCACGCCGTTGGCGACGTCATGCGCCGTCCCATCGCCACCGGCTGCCACGACGATGCGCCCGGCGCGAGCCGCTTCTTCCGCCGCGGCTCGCGACTCGTCCGCCGATGCGGTATCGATGATCTCGTGGGGCAGGTGCCGTTCGCGCAACGCCTCGTCCATGCCGGAATGGCGAAGCGCGAGCGCGGCCAGTGCACGCTTGTTGAAGATGACGACGAGCGGATCGTCGCGGTTGGGCAGACGGGTCGCCGATTCCACCAGGGAGCGTCCGACCTCAGTCGGAAGCTTCCAGCGCCCGCTCGATCTGAGCCTGGAATATCGCCAGCGGTTGCGTTCCCACGAGAATCTGGCCGTTGACGAAGAAGGTGGGCGTGCCGCCGACGCCGGCCTTAACGGCCGTCAAGATGTTGTCGTAGACGACCTTCGCCTTCTCGCCCGAATCTACACACTGCTCGAAGCGCCTCATGTCGAGTCCAACCATCGCCGCGTAGCGCATCAGGTTCGCCCGGCCGAGCGCCGTGTTGTTCTTGAACAGCGTGTTGTGATACTCGAAGAACTTGCCCTGGTCGCCGGCGCACTCGGCGGCTTGTGCCGCCTCCTCGGCCTGCGGGTGTAGCTGACTGAGCGGATAGTGGAGCACGACATACTTCAGCTTGTCGCCATACTCCTCCAGGATGAGCGGGTAGCGGGTCTCATAGTAGCGCTTGCAGAAGGTGCACTGGTAATCGGTGAACTCGATCATCGTCACCGGCGCGTCCTCGGGACCGAGGAACGGCCGGCCATCGATATCCACTTTCGGGCCCGCGTCCGCGGCCTCACCGCCGCTGGGCCCGCGTCCGATACCGAATCCCAGCGCGAACCCAATCAGCAGGCCGAGCGTCAGGTATAGGAATTGTCTCTTCATTCGTGACTCATCTGTCGGCTATCGATCAGCTCTGGAATCGCGTGGCGTCTCGCGCGCCGTGACGGCTTCGCGACGAGATCGCGCTTGAACCCCACATCACAGACACCCGCCCCCGCTCCGAGTTCCCGGACGGGCAGGCACCCAGGGAGAAAAATACAAGGAATGGGGTGTGCGCGCAGCCAGGGAGGGGGTTCCGTGCCCCGACCCCCCGGCGCCCTACGAGTCGGGGGCGCCCCCGACCGCGTCGTCTACTCTACACGTAGAGCCGCCAAGGGGTCGACGCGACTGGCACGGCGCGCGGGGATGTAGTTGGCGAGCAGCGCGACAAGGATCACGGCAAGGGCGACGGCAAGGAACGTCCATGGATCCGTCGGACTCACTTCGTGCAGCAGTCCGGCCATCACACGCGTCGCCGCGAGCGCGGCGGCCAGTCCAATCGCCGCCCCGGCCAGCACCGTTATCATCCCCTGCCGGACCACCATGCCCACGACCTCCCGCCGCTCGGCGCCGAGCGCGATGCGCAAGCCGATCTCGCGGGTGCGCCGGGCCACGCCGTGCGCCACGACGCCGTAGGCGCCGATCATGCCGAGCAACAGAGCGACACCGGCGAACACGCCCAATAGGGTCATGATGAAGCGCGGGCGCGCAACGGACTGCGAGATGATCTCGTCCATATCCTGCATGCGCAGGACGACCAGGTTCGGGTCGAGGGAGCGGACCAGTTCCCGCACCGGGCCGGCGACAGCGCCGGCGTCGTCTTCCGTGCGCACCACCAGATTCATCGAGCCCAGCATGAAGTGCACGAGCATCGGCCACTGTTCGTAGTTGTAGTAGAAGGTCGGGTGCTCTGTGCCAAGACCGTCGTACTGGACGTCCCCGACGATGCCGACCACGGTGTGCCACGGACCGTCGGTGGCGGCGAAGCGGATCTGCTCGCCGATAGGATCTTGGCCGGGCCAATAGCGCTTCGCCAACCGCTCATCGATTACAACCTCGGGCGGCGCGTCGGCGGCGGCGTTCTCGGCCGGCAGGCGGCCGCGGATCAACGGGATGCCCAGCGTCTCGAACAGCCCGTCGCCGACGCCCACCGAACTGCCCGTGCAGCAGAAGGGACCCGCTTGAGCGCTCTCCCAGCCCCGGATGTGGAAGCGGCTCTGCGAGCGATCGTAGCGGATGGGGGGCCTCGAGACGGTCGCCGCGCTGACCACACCCGGCACGGCCGCGACCCGTTCGGTCAACTCGGAGTAGAAAGCGACCGCCCCTTCGACCGTGTACTCCGAGGCCGGCAACGAAAACTGGGTGACGAGCAGATTCTCCTTGTCGAAGCCGGCATCCTCGTTGAACAACAGCCAGAAGCTCTTGACCGTGAGGCCGGCGCCGACGACCAGCAGGACGGCCAGTGCGACTTCGGCGATGACCAAGAACCGTCCGAAGTTAAAGCGTTCTTTCCCGGCCGTTGTCGACGGCCCCGCCTCTTTGAGCGCCGGTGACAGGTCGGCCGCCGCCGCTCGATAGGCCGGGAGCAGACCGAAGACCAGCGTCGTCAACACGACGATTCCCACG
>JASFLD010000507.1:0-3769 GCA_050118275.1 Gemmatimonadales bacterium | reverse complement strand
TCTGCGTTTCACCTGCGCGGCAACGACCGTGCCGGTCTACGGGAGCGGGCCGACCGCGGGACATGGCTGAATGACAATCTAAGGATTCGTCCCCGATGGCGCCCGCGTCAGGTGCAAACGCGGGTTAGGCCGCATCCTCTCCAAGCATCTTGGCCATGAGCTGAACAGCCGAGCTCATCGACCCACGATGCATCTCGAATTCGAACCCATGTGCGACACATTCAAACGTGGAATCGTGAAAAGCGAAAACAAAGTGGCGGTACTCCGCAAAGCTCTCTGGACGGTGGTAGGGATGTACAGCGTTCATCCGCTCGAGTGAGTGGACCCAGGACGAGTCGACGATCTCGTTGACCGAGTATCGCCTGAGACCCCGCGCAGCTAGCGGATGGCCGGCGAAGGCCTCGTCGTTGGGCGGGCCGAAGAGGTGGCAGTACGGTCCCTTGAAGGTAACGATCGCAATCGGCTCATCGGGGGAATCTGGCGAGACGGCCCTGACATAAGTTCCGTCCCAGTTGGGGTCGGGCTGCGATACGATGTATGCGAGAAGCAGGTGGTACTCATCGCTCACGACGGCGGGCAGCGGCGCACCGACGTCAGGTCGGGGGGCTGTCTCGATCTCGATCACGCGATCGTCGCGTACCTTATACATAGACTGCTGATGCGGCCTAACGGTTATGCGTTTCAGCTGCGCCCCGCCGGAGCACGGGGGTTATACGAACAAAGGAAGTCAGCACGATCTCTCCAACGTCAACGAGCCCGCCGCGCAGCACGGCCAAAGGCCGTGCGCCGAATGGCGGATAGCGTCAGCTGCAAACGCTGGTTAGACGGCGAGTTTCTCAGCTACGATCGTCCAGTATCTGCTCAATGCGAGACTTGAGCTCCGGAATGTCTTCGGTGACCGTAACCCAGACAAACTGGAGGTCAACACCGAAATAGTCGTGGACGAGCTTGTCGCGCATCCCGGCCACTTCTCGCCAGGGAATATCCGGATACGCGGCCCTTAGCTCAGCAGATAGCCTCTTGGCCGCCTCCCCGACAATCTGCAACTGTCGTATCACGGCGTCTTGCTTCTCGGCATTCTCCAGAAAGACGCCCTCATCGACACCACTGACGTAGGACTCGATACGGCCTATCGCATCGAGAATGTGCCGCAGGTAGGGGAGGTCATCCCTCTCCTTCATAGATCACAGAAGCTGACGATAGGATCCGGTCCCGGATATAGGGGCTCAGTGAGGCCTCAGTGACCAGGTCGACCTTCCGACCGAACAACTCGGCCAACTCCAATTCCAAGCCGACAAGATCAAGAAGCCCCTTTCTGTCTCTGAACTCGATCAGCAGATCGACGTCACTATCCGTGGAATCGTCTCCACGGGCGGCCGAGCCGAAGATCTTGAGTACCGCAACACCGTGTCTCCGACAAAGTTCAGCGAGCCGCGCCTCATCTATCGCAACCATATCCCTAAACTGCCCTCACAGCTTTCCCGTCGTCAATGGGCGCCATAGCAGACTCGCCGTCTAACGGATTAGCGTTTCACCTGCGCGGCTACGACCGCGCCCCAGCACGGGAGCGGCCCGACCGCGAAACAAGGCCTAATGACAATCTAAGGATCTGTCATCGATGGCGCCCGCGTCAGGTGCAAACGCTGGTTAGACGGCGCGAGTTAGTGATCCACTCTCACACAACCAGAGCCAGCAGATATAGCAACTATTCGATCACCTAGGCGCACGTTCGCTACGCCTGTTGGAATAGCAGTTTGCTCTTCGATGTCGGCATCTGAACGCTGAATGTGGACTACGAGCTCATACAAGGAAGCGAACAACTCGTGATCTCCCATTGGCGTCCGCACCGTGTCCAAGGAGATGCGCTGATCTTGCAGCTCGCCAAGAGTCATTCCAACCCGAGGGCCACCCAGTGTCTCCACAGTCGGACTGTTCGTCGTAACCCGCCAAATCATATCGGCGCTCTCCCCATAGAACAGAATCCACTGGTTCGCATCCAGGTGCACAATCTTGGCAGGCCAGCCATCCACGACTTCATTGATCGACAACACCGTGTCTCTGGCAGCAGGGAATACGCTATCTACAGCAGAGAGTGGATCACAAACACGAATGCCGCCTATACCGCCATTGGTCAGCACAACATCGTCCTGGGCATATAGGAAAAGAGCCGCGAAGACGAAAATGAAGGCCATAGTACTCGTACGCATCCTACGCCAGCCGCGTCCCTCGATCCACGCCCGAGCGCCGTCTAACGGTTATGCGTTTCAGCTGCGCCCCGCACGAACACGGGGGTCATATGAACAAAGGAAGTCAGCACGATCTCTCCAACGTTATCGAGCCCGCCGCGCAGCACGGCCAAAGGCCGTACGCCGAATGGCGGACAGCGCCAGCTGCAAACGCTGGTTAGCCAGCGCTGCTCTCACCATAGCCATCGATCAACCGGCTCTAAGTTCTGCACCACGAGGAGCAGCGGAGTCCTGTGATGTCCCGACCACCACTCCATGAGCGGGCCGGTCACTTGCACTTTCTCCCCGACATGTGCTCTCGGGTCCAGTCGATCCGAGTCCTCGATGACGACCTGGAGGAAATAGGCGCTCGCACGGTTCGCTTCGGCATCCCCAGGCAGCGTCGCATCTGGAACTTGGGTCAAAATTGGGGCCGGAAGCTGCAAGTAGTACTGGCGCTCCAACCGGTCTGTGGTAGGTTCCTCGCCGTAGTTCGGAGGGCCATAGAAGTCACCCAGCAATAGGATGCCTTGGAGTGTTAACGTATCGGGCGAAACCTCCAGGGCAGATGAGATCTCGGCCTCCTGCCGCACCGGCACGGCCGTGGACGACTGAACCGCCGAACGGGCCTCCGCAAACCCTACATCCCGCTCCAAATCACTTCCGGCGGATTCGCAAGCCCAATGAGCGGCGAGTGCCAGCGCAGTGAATCCGAGAGTACTAAATGGGTATCTTCTGATCATGGCTTGTGCGCGCTGGCTAACGGTTAGCGTTTCAGCTGCGCCCCACCGGAGCGCGGGGGTCATACCAACAAAGGACGTTCAGTACGATCTCTCCATCCATGATAAACCCGCCGCGCAGCACGGCCAAAGGCCGGTCGCCAATAGGCGGCCAGCGCCAGCTGCAAACGCTTGTAATGCGGCGCCTCCGGTCCGGAGTGAGCACCGTCATGGTGACTGCAGAGCAGGATAAAGATCTATGAACATAGACGGGTGGGCCAGCCAAAGTCGCGCCGAAGGATCTCCAGAGTGCCTCACGCTGTCGTGGTGAAGTACAACACTCACTACAATTGGATCCTCCGTCCCGATCCGTTCGAGTGCCCCTGCCAGTTTGCCGATTCCACTCAAGCGCTGGCCTACCAAAGGATCATCGAGGACGGCGCAATAAACGAGTTCGTCCGCGATGTCGCCATCCCGACCTACACGCAACCGAAGTTGTTTCACTACACGCGCAATCTCTTCCCCTTCCCAGATCACCCATGACCCATCTGCGACATCTTGAAGGAGAAAATCAGTCTCGTCCACGACTTGACCAATGCCGCGCATGACTTCGTTCCCATAGTAGCGGATCGCAAGCCTGCCACCGACCCAAGTAGCTACAACGGCTACTGCCGCTGTTGCGAGCCATTTCCAGTTCACCGCGACGAGCCGGCCGTCACCACGTTCTTTCATCAATCGAGTCTCTCGCAACGGCAAGACCTAGTCGACGATCGCTCCTATGCATACACAAGATCTGCTACGCGAATCGCCTGCATGTCGCCGCGC
>JASFLD010000506.1:0-3777 GCA_050118275.1 Gemmatimonadales bacterium | reverse complement strand
ACTTGCTGGAGGACCCACCGTCGTCGCTTCCCGATTGGGTTCGCCGCTTCGAGCAACTCGAGGTCCAGGCGGAGAACCTGCTGGACATCGCCAGCACGCTCGTCAGCGACGTCAGGGACGGATCGCAATCCGAGGTCCTGACCTGGGCGATTGCCGTTCGGCAATCGGTCCGCAGCCACGCCCGCGACGTCCACACGACCGTGCCGTGGTGCATGCGCCTCTACTCGGAGGGATCGGCCGAGACAGTCGCCCAAGAAGACGAGAACCGGGCGGCCCGGCTCACCCAGTTCGCATGGTATCTAGAGCCGCTGGTTGCCAGGAGCCCAACGGCGGCCGGGCTCTCGGCCCTGTTGCGCGCGGTTCGCGAGGTGATCGAAAAGCGCTCCGATGTACTGGAGTGGGAGGCGCGAGACCCGATTCTCGCGGATCTTGAAGTGTCGTGGACCGCGGCTGCCGCCCTCAGGCACCGCTTCTCCGCTCTAGCGACGCTCGTCGAGCAGATGGCCCTGGCCATGGACTTCCGATTGCTGTTCGATACCTCGCGAAAGCTGTTCTCCATCGGGTACCGCGTGGCCGATGGCACGCTCGATCCCAGCTGCTACGATCTGTTGGCCTCCGAGGCCAGGCTGGCAAGCTTCGTAGCCGTCGCCAAGGGCGACGTCACGCCCCGGCATTGGTTCCGGCTCGGCCGCGCCCTCACGCCGGTGGGCGGCGGTGCGGCCCTCGTCTCCTGGTCGGGTTCGATGTTCGAGTACCTGATGCCGCTCCTCGTGATGGACCAGCCGGCCCGGAGCCTTCTTGATTTGAGCAGTCGCTTGGTAGTAGGACGCCAGATCCGCTACGGTGCGGAGCGGGGAGTCCCGTGGGGTGTCTCGGAATCGGGCTATAACGTTCGCGACCTGGAGCTCACATACCAGTACTCGGCCTTCGGCGTGCCCGGCTTGGGGCTCAAGCGGGCGCTGTTCGAGGACGTGGTGGTGGCTCCCTACGCCACGGCGCTAGCGGCGATGATAGATCCCAGGGCCGCCCTGAGCAACTTCGCCCGCCTCGAGGCGGCCGACGCGCTGGGGGCCTACGGGTTCTATGAAGCGCTCGACTACACCCCATCGCGGCTGCCCGAGGGCGCCCGAGTGGCCGTGGTCAAGGCGTACATGACCCACCACCAGGCGATGATTTTGGTCTCTCTCGGCAACGCGGTTCACGACGGTCTGACACGCAGGCGCTTCCACTCCCATCCCATGGTCCAGGCAGCGGACCTCCTTCTGCAGGAACGGACGCCGCGCTCGGTGAGCGTGACCCGACCCCGGGGCGAGGAGGTCCGTGAGGCCGCGCTGGTCCGCGACCTGGTCCTTCCCACGTTGCGGCAATTCGAGTCGCCGCACGACATCACGCCGCGCACCCACCTCCTCTCGAACGGCCGTTACACCGTCATGGTCACAGCGGCAGGCGCCGGCTTCAGCCGCTGGCGCGAGCTCGCCATCACCCGCTGGCGCGAGGACACGACGCGTGACTGCTGGGGCACGTTCCTCTTCTTGCGCGACGCCGAGACCGGAGAAGTCTGGTCCGCCGGCTTCCAGCCCAGCGGAAGCGAATCGGACCAGTACGAGGTCGTCTATTCCGAGGACCGGGCCAAGATCATGCAGCAGCACCGATCCCTCGAGACCACTCTCGAGATCGTCGTCTCCCCCGAGGACGACGCCGAGCTGCGCCGACTGACGGTGACCAATCTCGAGAACCGCGACCGCGAGATCGATTTCACATCCTACGCCGAGATCGTGCTCGCTCCGCAGGGCGCCGACGTGGCCCACCCCGCCTTCTCAAACCTCTTCGTCGAGACGGAGTTCGTTCCCGAGCTGGGTACCCTGCTCGCGACTCGGCGACCCCGTTCGGCCGACGAGCCGCAAGTCTGGCTTGCCCATCTGGCCGCGGTGGAGGGTGAAACGCTCGAGTCGTTGCAGTACGAGAGTGACCGCGCACGCTTTCTGGGCCGGGGTCGCGGTATTCGAACGCCGCTCTCCGTGATCGACGGTGGGCCGCTCTCCAATACGGCGGGGAGGGTCCTGGATCCCATCCTGAGCCTCCGGCACCGGGTGGCGATTCCCCAGGGAGGAAAGGTCCATCTCGTGTTCACCACGCTGGTCGCATCCTCGCGCGAGGAGGCCCTCGAGATCGCGGAGAAGTACCGCCAGCCGGCGACCTTCGAGCGAGCGAGCTCGCTGGCCTGGACACAGGCCCAGGTCCAACTCCACCACCTGCGGATCACCCAGGATGAGGCCCACCTTTTCCAGCGCCTGGCCAATCGTCTGCTTTACGCCGATCCCACGTTGCGCGCCGCACCGCGGTTGCTGGCCAGGAACCGCGATGGGCCATCCGGGCTCTGGCCCTACGGCATCTCCGGGGACCTTCCCATCGCTCTCGTACATATCGAAAGGGAAGAGGAACGGGACGTCGTGCGGCAGCTGCTGCGGGCACACGAGTATTGGCACCTGAAAGGAATTCGCGCCGATCTGGTGATCGTCAACGCGCAAGAAACCTCCTACATACAGAACCTCCAGGAGTCACTCGAAGCCCTGGTGCAGACGATCCAGTCCGGCGTGGGCCACGAGCGGCAGGGGGAGCGCGGAGCGGTGTTCGTGCTCCGGGCCGACCTCGTGCCCGCGCGAGACCAGATCCTCTTGCGCGCCGGAGCGCGCGTAGTGATTCTGGCACGCCAGGGCTCGCTCTCCGAGCACGTGGTCCGGATGCAGTGGTCGAGGCCCGGGCCCGTTCCGCCTCTGCTCCGCGCGGCACGCGAGAAAGCCGGGACCGTATCCCCTCCCGCCCTGGAACTCGAGTTCTTCAACGGCCTGGGGGGATTCACGCCGGACGGTCGCGAATACGTCACTGTCTTGAACAAGGGACAGTGGACCCCGACTCCCTGGATCAACGTGGTGGCGAACCCAGAATTCGGTTTCCACGTCTCCGAGTCGGGCTCGAGCTACACCTGGTCGGTGAACAGTCGCGAGAACAAGCTCACGCCCTGGTCGAACGACCCGGTCAGCGATACTCCCGGCGAGATTTTCTATGTGCGGGATGAGGACAGCCATCAGGTCTGGGGGCCGACCGCCCTCCCCATCCGCGAAGAAGGCTCGCCCTACATCATACGGCACGGACAGGGGTACAGTCGCTTCCAGCACACTTCCCATGACATCGCTCTTGATCTCTTGCAACTCGCGCCCCTGCGTGACCACGTCAAGATCTCCAGACTCTCCCTGGAGAATCGGTCCGACCGCAAACGACGACTCGTGGTCGCGGCCTACGCGGAGTGGGTGCTGGGGGTCGAACGGAGCGGCTCCGCGCCCCACGTGGTCACTCACATCGATCCCTCGACCGGAGCCATGTTTGCGCGAAACTCGTGGAACGAAGAGTTCGCGGATCGGGTCGCCTTCGCTGACCTGGCCGGGCGCCAGACCTTTTGGACCGGCGACCGCCTGGAGTTCCTGGGCCGAAACGCCAGCCTCGATCATCCGGCATCGCTGGAGCGGGGAAAGGGACTGTCGGGAAAGACCGGGGCGGGGCTGGACCCCTGCGCCGCTCTCCAGACCGAAGTGGAGCTCGAACCGGGGCAACGCACCGACGTGCTGTTCCTCCTGGGCCAGGGGACAAGTCAAGAGGAGGCCCGATCTCTGGTCGAACGCTACCGCGAGTTGGATTGCGACACGGTCCTCGGCGAGGTTCAAAACCACTGGGACCGGGTGCTGGGTTCGGTTCAGGTAGAGACCCCCGACCCTTCCCTGG
>JASFLD010000505.1:0-3778 GCA_050118275.1 Gemmatimonadales bacterium | reverse complement strand
TGATCATCCCGCGCACGATGGCTGTAGATCTTTGGGGTTTCGAGACCGACATAACGGTGGACGGGGCGCAGAACGGCGTGCGTGCCGAGACGATGTCCGGTGATATCGATATTCGTGACGCGGCAGGTCTTCTCTCGGTCAGATCGGTGGAGGGCGACATCTCACTGATCAAGACGCGGGGCACGATCGAGGCCAATGGTGTGGACAGCGATGTGTCTGTCGTCGACTTCGAGGGCGAGCTACGCGCCGAGTCGATCGATGGCGACATCATCTTGGACGGTATCCGCTCCGGTGAAGTCGAAGTAAAGACCGTCGATGGAGATGTCTCTTATCAGGGCGAGATCCGCGACGACGGACGTTATTACCTCACGACGCATAACGGCGATGTGGTCGTGGCGATACCGGACAACGTGAATGCGACTGTGTCGGTCGCCACGTTCGAGGGCGAGTTCGAGGCCGATTTCCCGGTGCGGCTGGAAGGGGCGGAAGGACGCCGGAAGTTCAGTTTCGCGATCGGCAATGGCGGTGCACAGCTCGAGCTGCATTCGTTCGATGGAGATATTCGACTCATCGTCGCTGGTGAGACTCGAGTAAGAGGACGATAACAAACCAAGAGATAGAGTGGCAGGAGGGGACTGAGGTATGTACAAGATCGGTGTAGTTGGACTCGCAGCAGTCGCGGTGGCCTGGGTGCCGCTCGCCGTACCCGATGCGTATCCTCCGCCGGGAGTCGATTCGAGTTGGGCGACCAGTGCTTACGTCGGCCACCTGGCGCTGGAGCAAAGGGATTGGAGCTGGAAGGGGCGGGTCGAGCGCGGCGACTTCATCGAAATCAAAGGCGTGAACGGTGAGATACACGCCGAGCGGGCCTCTGGCAACGAAGTCGAGGTACAGGCGGAGCTGCGTGGGAGGAAGAGCAGCCCGGATGATGTCGAGATACAGGTGGTAGAGCACGCCGGCGGTGTAACGATTTGCGCCGTCTATCCGAGCAAGGACAAGGACAGGCCGAACGAGTGCCTGCCGGGCTCGAAGGGCCGCAACAGCGTGAAAAACAACGATGTGTCGGTCGACTTCACGGTCAGAGTTCCGACCGGCGTCGGTTTCATCGGCCGAACCGTGAACGGCGATGTCGATGCCCTGGGCATCGACGGGGATGTTCGGGCGCACACGGTCAACGGCGACGTCGACATTTCTTCGAATGGTTTGGCGGAGGCGACGACCGTCAACGGCTCCATCACGGCTTCGATGGACCGCGCGAATTGGGACGGCACGCTCAACTTCACGACGGTGAACGGAAGCGTCACACTCGAGATGCCCGATGATCTCAATTGCGACCTCAGCGTATCGACGGTTAACGGCCACCTGGATTTCGACTTCCCACTCACCGTCGAAGGCCGCTTCTCGCCCAGGCACGTGAAGGGAACGATCGGGCAAGGCGGCCGAAGCCTGGTGATCAAGACGGTGAACGGCAGCGTGCAACTGCGTCGTTCCTGATCCGCTCGACCAGCGGGCAGTTTAGCTTCTTCAAGACCGGGGGCGCCGATCGGCGCCCCTTTACTCTCGCCGCACCCCCAAGCCCTACAGCTGACGTCTGAGGACTGATCGCTCGCTCCCGATCTCGCCTCTCCTCTGCCTGCGGCTCGTAGTCGCCTGTGGCTCGTGGTCGCCTGTGGCTCGTAGACGCCCGCGGGGTCGACCCGTACATTAGCAGCGGCCACGCCGTGCAACCATCAAAACTGAAAGGAATCGCCCGATGTGCGTCGGTCGCGGTCTCAAGATCACTGCAGCCATGTTGTTGGCATTGACGAATTCCCTGGCCGCCCAGTCGGCTCCGCTGGCGTCCCAAGAGGGCGAATCCAGGGAAGCAAAGTGGGGAGTCGACGACATTCTGCTCGCTGAATCGGCCGGCGATTATCGCATCGCACCGGATGGGAACTGGGTCGTCTGGGTGAAGACGCATGTCGACAAGGACAAAGGCGGACGTGTCTCGAACCTGTTCTTGTCGAGCCTGGCGCAGGATCGCGAGGTCCAGCTGACGAGAGGCAGTTACTTGCACTCGGCGCCACGCTGGTCGCCCGACGGCAAGCTGATTGCTTTCATGAGCAGCCGCCCCCTGCCAAAGGAGAAGGCCGACATCGCGTCGACGCAGCTTTGGCTGATCGATCCGCTGGGCGGCGAACCCTGGCCGATCACGAGTCTGGAGCGGAGCGTCCGATCCTACGAGTGGAAGGACGTCGATACGATTCTCTTCCTCGCCCAGGAGGGCGCGAGTCTCTACGAGACGGAGGTTGAAAGGCGGAAGGACACCTCACGCGTCGTCGATGACGAGGAGCACGAGCCACCTGTCAGGTTGTTCGCTTACTCGATCGACGACAAGAAGATCATGCGTGTGACGACCAACGACGATCGGATCAGCAGTTTCGCGCTCTCACCGCACGGCGAGAAGGTCGTGGCCGTCCATCAACGCAGCCTCTCATGGAGCTACGATCAGCGGGTACCACCGGTGACGTACATCTGGTCCCTCGATACGGGCGAGGGACGCCAGATATTCGACGGATCGCGCGTCATTCCGCGGAACGTGCAGTGGTCCAAAGACGGCGGCGGTTTCTTCTTCTTGAACGACTCGACGACGCATCCCCGGTATCGGGAGGCGACCATCCAAATACTCATGTACTACGACCTGGCCGATGGCGAAGCCATGCCGGTCGACCTGACGTGGGAACGTGGAGCGAGTTCCAACTATGCCGTGACGTCGGACGGTTTGATCGCGCTACTCGAGGATGGTGTTCGACTCAAGCCGGCGCGTTTCACGCGGCGCGGCGATGGGTGGCGCCGGACCTGGATCGAGGGCGAACACTCGGATAACCTCTTTGACATCGAGTTAGGCGAAGACGGCCAAGCGCTCGTCTATTCATACTCGGCAGCCAATGTTCCGACCCAGTTGTATCGCGCCCGCCTGAGCGGGTCGAGAATCCGCGCTGACGCTCGACTGACCCATCTGAATCCGGGCTTCGATTCGAAGCCGAAGCCCGTGGTCGAGATCGTTCATTGGATTGGCGCTCGCGACGAGGAGGTCGAAGGCGTCCTCTACTATCCGATCGGCTACGAAGCAGGTAAGAGGTACCCGCTGATCCTGAGCATCCACGGTGGGCCGACCGGCACGGATCGGGATCGCTGGAGCCAGAGCTACAGCACTCCGATCGTTCTGCTCAATCAGCGAGATGCCTTTGTTTTGAAAACGAATTACCATGGCAGCGCCGGCTATGGGCTCGACTGGGTAGAGTCGATCTGTTGCGGTAACTACTACAGCCTCGAGATTCCGGATCTCGAGAACGGGGTCGACTACCTGATCGAACGCGGACTGGTCGACCCGGAGAAGTTGGCCACCATGGGTTGGAGCAACGGCGCGATACTGTCCATCCAGCTCACGACGCTGAATCCACGCTACAAGGCCGCCTCGACGGGTGCGGGAGACGTGGAGTGGATCAGCGACTGGGCGAACGTCGATTTCGGCGCCGCCTTCGATAACTACTACTTCGGCGCCGCGCCATACGAGGATCCGCAGCGATACATCGAGTTGTCACCCTTTTTCCGCATGCAGGATGTCAAGGTACCAACGATCATCTACTTCGGCACCGAGGACCGTAACGTGCCGACCGACCAAGGCTGGTCCCATTTCCGCGCGCTGCAGCAGATGGGACAGGTCCCCGTGAAGTTCATACTTTTCCCCGGCGAGCCGCACGGAATCCGCAAGCTCGCACATCAGCGCCGCAAGGTG
>JASFLD010000504.1:0-3780 GCA_050118275.1 Gemmatimonadales bacterium | reverse complement strand
GACCGCGGCGATCGCCACTCGTCGTGTACTAGTCGTCTGTCGATTCCTGTTCGTGGAGGATCTGCCTCAGGGCTTCCCTGTCTTTCGCGTCGGCGAAGAGCGTGGCGCCGGTTGTCATCAGGTCGGAAACGACCTCGTTCAACGGCCTCAGGGAACGCCTGCGTTTCTGATCGCTGATGTCGCCGATGAAAGGCCAGAGCTTCTTCCGGACATCCGCCGGCAGCACCTGCTCGAGGTACTCGAGCGAGAAACTCTTCAGTTTCTCGTCGTCGAGGATGATGCCGTGAAATGCTGCGCGAACGACTTCCGGCTCCATGATCAGGCTTAGTAGTCGGAAGGTGTGCTCCAGGCTCAACTCCCCGCGCACGCCCAGACGTTGCGAGACGAGGTCGTCCTCGGCCGGCTCGCCGTCCAGCAGCTTCTGCATCTCCCAGACCGGCCTGCCGCGGCTGACCTCCAGACGTACCGCCTCCCACACCTGCATCTCGATGCTCTTGGCGGAACGTGGAAGACCGGCGCTCCGGCGGCGCGTCAGTGCGATGGCGGCGCGGTAGCGGACCTCGAAACGGTTGGCTGTCAGCGCGTCCAGTAACGCATCGTCGGCCTCACGTCCGCCCATCGCCGCCAGGACTCGCGGAATGCGCCGCCGGATGACGAAATCGCTGTTCTCGTCGCGCAATATGCTGCTCAAGATGGGTACGACCGCGTCTCCGCATCTAATGAGTGCGGCGGCGGCGTGCTCGAGGATGGCATCGCGTGCCAGCAGACGGGCGAGCTCCGGGAGATCGGCATCGGCGCAGACGGGGCTCTCGTTCAGCGTCCGGATCACCGTGTCGCTGTCGTCGGAGCGCAGTCCGGAGAGAGTCGCATCGGGCGAGGTGGAACTGTCGCGGGGCTCCGCCGAATCCAATTGCCGGGCGAATACGCGTTCGCCGTCGCGAATCAGCGTTCGAACGTCGAGGCGCGTGAACGTACTACTCAGCAACTCGGCGCCCTCGAGACGTCTAACCTCGGGGGTCGCCGCTCGATCGCCACTCTCCTGCAGCTGTTGGGTGACGGTCTCGAAGTAGCGCTGGCCCATCCGCCGGGTCAAATAGAGTAGCGCCAGCGAGCAGACGATGACTCCGACCGAGAGGAACCGTGAGGGAAGGGCCGCAAGTGTGACCCAGAGGAAGACGATGGCGGCGCCCAGCCCCTCGGCCAACGAATCGACCACTGAGTCGATGAAGCCTTTGGTCTTGCGTCTGAGGACAGAGGGCACCGGCGTGTAAGCGACCTCCAGCCCGAAGCGATAGAGCGACTTGCGCAGCGAAGCGTCGGTCCCTCGCACCGCCGTCACCAGCAGCAGACTGGGGAAGACGAGCAGCCAGACAGAACCGAATGACAGGGCGAGGGGAAGCAGCGCCAGTGTCCAGGCTACGCCGGCCACCGTCAGGAAGCGTGAGGCTACCAGCAACTGCATGACGAGCGCAACGCCACCGGTCCAACCGTAGAAGGCGCCGAAAAAGCTGGTCAGGCGCTCGCGCGATTCGAGGTTCGCCTGCGCGATCTCCTTGAACTGGTAGTCGAGCAGCGTGGAAGCGATTCCCACGACGAAGACGATCATGGCGATCGTGCGTAGGTGAGGCGACCGCCAGATCGTCGTTACGCTCTCTAGCGTTGGATTGCGCCGCCCCTCGCCTTCCGGCCGGCCGGTCGGCTCGCCTCTCGGCAGCAGGCGTTGACTGATCCAGAACAACGCGACGATGCCGATGAGGACGGGGATCAGCCCGCTCGTCGACAGGTCACGGCTGAGCCAGATGAGCAGGTTACCCATCACCATGGCGCCAGCCGTGCCGCCGGCCCCGATCAAACCGAAGAGTCGCTTGGCACCGCGGACCGGGAAGTACTCGGAGGTCATGACCCAGAATCCGGACGTCAGCACGAGCGTTCCCAAAGCGGTCCAGAGGTAGAAGGCGACGGTCGCCGATCTAGCGAATGTCGCGTGCCCGACACCCACGAAAGGCCAGATCACGAGCAGCCCGGTCACCAGGATCACGACCACGGAGCTCAGGACGTTCCTCGGGTGGAAGCGCGCCAGAGCGCGACCGAGAAGACCGACCGTCGGGATGCTGAGGACCGCGATGCTCGCGGTTATGTAGGGCAGGGTCCGTGCGTCGAAGAAGTCGAGATACAGCGCTTCACGGAGCGAGCGGGCCAGGACGAGGAAGGCCATCACAAGGAAGGCGCCGAAGAACGAGAGGTGGACAGTCCGTACCTCGTGCGGCCGAACATCCAGCCAGGCGGCGACTCGCTCGAAGAGATGCACGGTCTAAGCGCCGTCGCCTAGGGTTTCACGAACGGATTGACCGCCGGGCGACAGCCCGTCGGGAGAGGCGGCCGGATCCCGTGTGCCGTCGGTGGCAACAGAGCGGAGCGCAGACCACGACGGGGAAGCAAGCTCGCGGACGCCTGCGCGCTGACTGGTCGGCTCACTAACATGGCTTGAATTAATACGCCGGGACAACGGGTCGGTCTACACCTACTGCGTCGCAGTCGCTGATTTGGGCTGGTTAGGGCTGGAAGAAGAAGCGCGAGATTCCTCGGTTCGAGAGGTCGCCGTCCGCGTCTTCGGTCCCTTCGGTCGCCGACTCGATTTCGGGGCGATGCAGGTCCCACCAATCGCGAGCTTTTTCCTGCGACCAGGGATCCTCGAAGCGGACGCTCCTCAAGACGTCGGCAAACTCGTGAACCGATCGGAAGCGGTCCCCCGGTTCCTTCTCCAGGCAACGCATGACGGCTGCCTCCAACTCCTGTGGAATTGCAAGTTCGGAGGCTTGGGATAAGGGGGTCGGCGTCGCCTGCATGTGGTCGATCAGGACTTCCATGCTGGAGTCGGCATCGAAGGGCGGCCGGCCTGTGAGCATGAAATAGGCGACGGCCCCGAGGCTGTAGAGGTCGGCCCGGCCATCGATGGGCACCTTACCGCGGATCGTCTCCGGCGAGATGTAGCGCGGCGTTCCTACCGCCATGCCGGCCTGCGTCAGATCGACTCCGTCGCTTTGTAACTGCTTCGCGAGGCCGAAATCCAGCACCTTGACGAAATCGTACAAACCGCCGCGCTGCGTGAGAAAGACGTTCTGCGGCTTAATATCGCGGTGGACGATCCCCCGCGCGTGCGCCTCGCCCAGCGCCCCGCACACCTGCTCGAGCAGATACGCAGCGCGTGCGGGCGGCAGCGGTCCGTATCGTTCGACGATCTTCGCCAGGTCCAGTCCCTCCAGATATTCCATGGCGTAGTAGAACTTGGAATCGGCGGTTCGACCGTAGTCGAAGATCGTGATCGTGTTCGGGTGAGTCAGGCTGGCGGATAGCTGAACCTCTCGCTCGAAGCGAACGACCGAAGTCTCGGGCTCGTCGCTGGATACTCTCATTACCTTCAAAGCGGTGGGCCGTCGAATCAGGGCGTGGCGCGCCTTGAACACCTGGCCCATGCCGCCGCTGCCCAACTCCTGCTCCAGCACGTAGTTCCCCAGACGTTGCGCTTCGTGTGCCGTACGCCGCAGGCTGTAAAGCGTGCGACTGGCGATGGCCGCGACGACGGCCAGCGCGGCCATCCCGGAGGTGCCGATGACGAGGTGATCGGTCAGAGCCGGGAAGCCGCCCAACGCAGCCCAATACGATCGCGCCTCGGGCACGAAGACGTATGTCCCAACCGTTGCGATGACGAAAGATATGACGGTCAGCAGCCCCAGCCAGGCCGGATAGCGCGGCGGGGCGGGGATGAAGACGGCGAAGATG
>JASFLD010000503.1:0-3791 GCA_050118275.1 Gemmatimonadales bacterium | reverse complement strand
GACGGCGCAGGAGATCGAGCGATTGGTCGGCATCATCGAGAGCGAGGGCGCACGGAGCTCCGTGTCCAGCGTACACGCCCACGCCCAACCCGGCGATTGGGACAAGGCGCGCGGCATCGAGCGGGCAGCACGTGAGGCGCTCGGTATGAACGTGGCGGAACAGCGGGATCGTTGGCTATTCATCGGTGACAGCGGCAACGACGCCGCCGCCTTCACCTACTTCCCCGTCAGCGTCGGGGTCGCCAACGTCGCCCGCTACTTGTCGAAGCTCCCGACCGCTCCGGCATTCGTGACGGAGGGCGACCGGGGACGCGGTTTCGCGGAGATGGCGCAACACGTGCTTGCAGCCCGCCGCCGCGCGGATCCAGGCGACGTCCCGTAGCTCAGATTGCCATCACACAACGTGGGTGGCCGCTACTGTCCGCTGTACCAGAAGGCCGACTTGCTGCCGTCGAGCGTCTTTCCGGAAAACATGAACCCGCCCTGACCATCGCTGGCGACGGTTCCGCCCGCGCCGGTGGCGGAGCCGTACTGCCTCCCCGCGGCGGCCTGTATGGCCGCACCCAGGTTGACGATTGCCATACCGCCCTCCAGGCCGAGATTGCCCTGCGCGTCCAGCCAATAGCGGCCGGGGTACGTCACACCGAAGATCTGCTGTAGGGCCATCTGATCCTGAACGTGAATCTCGCGACCGTTGATGAATATCCCGGTTCCGCCACCCGATATGTCCGCTGGCATCGGACCCGGAAGTTCGAGGCCCGGGAGAATAAACCCGAGTGTGGGTCCACCCTCGACGCCCCAGGCGCCGCACGCGGCATCGTACCAGTAGCGGCCGTCCATGATCAGCGTCCCGTACTCGCGCTCCATCCGCTGGACGCGTTCGCTCGGCAGCTTGACGCGATTGATGTAGACGTCTCTCTCCCTCGCTTCGCCCGGCTCCCAAGCTTGCACGGTCGCGGGAGCCGCGGCCTGATCCGCCGACTGACGGGCGAAGACCAGTGTTTGCGCGTAGTCGTAAAGCGGGTTCCCAGCATAGTCGAATGGGAAGAGCTTCAAGTAGAGGTAATCCTGCTCGAGCTGAGCAACGAACCCATACGTTTCGCCGCCCGCCGTCGCCGTCCCGCTGATCCCGGGATCTTCTGGACTACCCTGGAGGTCCGCGACCATGTCCGAGCCAACCAACTGGCCGCGCACCGAGCCGCTGGCATCCTGCTGCAAAGTGAGAGTGATTTGTTCGCCCTGCCCGCTGATGACATAGGTGCCCGCGTATTCCTGTGCCTGAACAGTGTTGGGAGCGATCAGGACCGCCAGCACGACGATTTGAATGAAGACTCCTCGACCGGACATGCCAAGCCCCCTTCGTCGCTGTACGAGGTTCACGAACGTACCAACATGCAACTCGCTCCTGCGGCAGGCCCTGTTCTAGACCCGCTCGAACCACAGGTTCTTGACTCTGCCCGCATCCAGCTCGAACCCGACGATCGCGCCTTTCCGATCGCGATCGAACTGCAGGGTCAGACCCAAGCCCGGGACGCTGAACAGATCGGAGACTATCGGCTGCAGGATGGCCTCCGTGTGATTCATGGCCCGCACAACCAGCCGACCCTCGAACAACGTGACGCTGTACCGAGCATCCAACTCCACGCAGCGGTAGTCCCCCGCGTACTCCTCCAACTCGGTCGGGTCGACGACGACTGGCTTGTAGGCCTCATAGACCGAAGGATACCCACCATCTACCACGAGGACCATACGCCGCGCCTCGCCACCGACCGGGTCGAACTTCACTTCCACACGTGCATCATCCCGCATCATGACAAAACGGCCGCCGCCCTGCGAGACCAGTTCGGTCTCGTTTCCCGGTCCGCGCTGGTAGACCAGCCTGCCACCTCTGACGAGTATGCGGCGCGAAGTTCCGGCGGCGGCGTTCCAATAGTAGCCGTCATACCGTTCGAGTTCGTCGTCGGGGACCTCGACGTGAGGCTCGCTCACGCTCCCGGTGCTCGCGGCGACATCCGGCGTCAGCCGATCGGCCAGGTAGAGGTCCGCGACCTGCCGCGTCAACCTACCCGGATTCGCATTCGCCACGTTGCAGAGGCAGACTACGGAGAACTTCTGTTGGGGAAAGCGCAGGAGATGGGAGCGGAAACCGCCCCAGGCCCCGCCGTGGCTCACGACCGGCAGGCCCTTGTACTCGCCGATCTCCAGACCGAACGCGTAGTCGAGCGTGTCACCGTTGGCCAGAACGCCACGCCCGTGCATCTGCTCGAGGAAGTCCGGCCCGCCGACGACGGGATCATAGAAGTTGCGGTCCCAGAGAAGCAGGTCCTCCACGTTGGTATAGACCTGGCCGTCACCACCGAGCTCGAAGTTGAAGTAGTGATCGATCACGAAACTGCCGTCCCCGTCGGGAGCGTATCCCGTGGCGCGGTTCTTCACGACTTGAAAACGGTCCTCATAGACGAAGGTGTTTTTCATGCCCAGCGGTTCAAACACTTCACTGGCGAGGAACTCGCCGATCGACAGCCCGCTGACCCGCCGAATCACCACCGCAAGCAGCAAATAGCCGGAATTGCTGTAGAGGTATTCGGTATTCGGCGGGAAATTCAGCTCTCGCTGTCTGGCCAACAACTCGAGGCCGTCGTCTTCCTGAAACACGTTCTCGAACGATAGGCCGGCCAAGCTCATCAGCGTAAGGTAGTCGCGCACCCCGCTGGTATGGTGAATCAACATTCGGATCGTGATCGGCTCACCGTAGTCCGGAAGCTCGGGGATTATGTCGCGCACATCCTGATCCAAGGACAGCTTACCTCTCTGCGCCAACAAGACGATCGCGGCGGCGGTAAATTGCTTCGACGTCGAGCCTATGTCGAAGATCGTCTTCGGCCGGATCGGGATATCGTAGTCGAGGTTCGCATACCCGTAACCCCGACTGAATACCAGCTCGCCCTCATGAATTACGCCCAGCGCGCAGCCCGGCCCGCCGTCGAACCGTTGGAACAACCCGTCGACATCCGACTCGTCCGGCGATCTCACCACCTGACCCTCGATCGTTCCTCTCAGAATGAGAACAGAGAAGAAGAGACAGGCCGTAGTGATTGCGACTCGCTTCATTCACCCGCTCCTGGCTGGTATGCCGTAACGCCTCGCGGTCCTAGGTTACGCCGACCCGAATCGACAGGCAACGACCGACGAGCGGGCGGACACTCCCGGTCGCTACTCTCGGGGAGGCCGAGCGATGGACTCGGTTGGCCGGCGAAACGCGTCTATTGACAGAAAGTCGACAGTAGCCGATTTTATTCCCCGTTGAGAGTACCAGTGACACCTTGAGGGACCTGGCTCACACCGCAGGTCCCTCTTTTGGTGATCGCTGGCCCGGTTGTCGGCGGAGACGACGACGACCTACGGGAGTGCCCAGCGCGGGGGCGAGGTCCGCGTGAGGAACAGTAGTCGGTAGTTGCGGCAGAGCCGAACTCCGACGAAATCACACAGAGGGAGCACGGCAGATGCGCACTACCGGCAGAGTCAAGTGGTTCAACGACAGCAAGGGCTTCGGTTTCATCACGCCCGAGGACGGACAGAAGGATTGCTTCGTCCACCACACCGCGATCCAGGGCGAGGGCTTCAAAACCCTGGCGGAGGGTGAGCGTGTTGAGTTCGACGTCGTCCAGGGCGAGAAAGGCCCCGCGGCACAGAACGTGGTGAAGTTGGGCGACTAGAGACTGATTCTGCTTCGGCGGACGGAGAGGGGTGGGCCCCCCACAAAACGGGGGGCCCCCAACACAAAAAAAAAA
>JASFLD010000502.1:0-3793 GCA_050118275.1 Gemmatimonadales bacterium | reverse complement strand
GCAGAATCCACGAGATGAAGAACAGGAGCAGGGCGTGTCCGATGCCGACGGTGCCGAGGTCGCTGACGGCGTATGTGAGCACCCCGCCCAGGGGGGCCAGCACGATGAGCCGCCGACCGCTGCGCTGCGCCAGCCGGAGAAAGTTGTCGACGACCGCCGGTACCCGACGCATGGCGCCGGCGCAGTCGCCGACGGCGGCCGCGAACTCCTCTGCCGTGGCGAAGCGGTCTGCCGGGGCCTTCGCCAGACAGCGATCGATGATCTCCGCCAACCTCCCGGGAAGGCCGGCTCGCAGCCCCGTCACCGATGGAGCCGGCTGGGTCTCATGCAACATGAGCACATGCTCCTCCGTGGCCGCGTGAAACGGGAGTTGGCCGGTGATCGCGTGAAACGCGGTCGCCCCGAGCGAGTAGGTGTCACTCCGGGCATCCACGGGGTGGCCCGCTGCTTGTTCCGGGCTCATGTAGTCGGCGGTGCCGACGATCTCGCCCCCGTGCGGATCGTCGACGTGCCGGGCGATGCCAAAGTCGGTCACGATGGCTCGCCCGGTATCACGTTCGATCATGATGTTGTCCGGCTTCACATCCCGATGCGTGATCCCACGGGCATGGGCGTACCCCAATGCCCACGCGACCTCGCGCAGTATGCGTATCGCCTCTTCGATCTCGAGCATCCCCCTCCGCTCGATCCGCTGGCCGAGGGTTTCGCCCTCCACGTAGCCCATGACGAAGAAGACGATGTCCCCGTGCTCCTCGACGGCGTGGATGGGGACGATGTTCGGCTGAGACAAGAGGCCCGCCATCCGGGCCTCGCGCAGGAAGTGCTCGCGTTTGGCCTGATTGGCCGCCACGTCGGGATTCAGGAGCTTGATCGCCACCGGCCGGTTGAGGGCGACGTCCCGCGCCAGATAGACCACGGCCGATCCGCCACGTCCGAGCTCCCGCTCCAGCGAGAACCGACCGACGATCGCGCTCTGGAGCGCGATGAACTGCGGCGCATGCTGCTCGTGTCTCACGCCCTCACTCCGGTTGGTGCCGATTCGTGGGCTCGCGGCCGGGTTAACGCCCCGAACCCTGCGTGTGCGCTGCCGTGCTCGGTGAGCACGTGTCGAGGACACCGGGGTCGTGCCTCTCCGGCGCAGTCGTCGTACCGTACTCGTGTCGCCGGTGCCGCGTCCAGGCGCGACTGCAGCACCGCCGTCACCGGCGACGGTGTGTGGGTCCGACGCTTCGCGATGAGCGACGCGGCGGGCCCCTGAACGCACGTGCGTCCATCGGCACCGCTGACTGGACACACCCCAACAGGAAGATATCGCGCCGCCCATCAATCCGGTCTCTGCCGGCCAACGTGGTCACGAGTGGTGAGGGTGAGTGGTAGACTGATACCGACACTCAACGCGTACACGAAACCAGCCCCAAGCGTCACGCAGCGCCCGGGGCTTTCCCTCCTGGGTGAACAACGGTCGAGGGTGGGGTACGAAGTGGGGTAAAATCATGCTACATCCTGCCGTAATGCCCCACCCGAGATACGACAGAGGACGCCCGAAACATCGCGCGAATACTGCAAGTTGTCGTATCCGGCCCATTCTGGAGTGCGAATGGGGTTCGGTGGGGCGCGGGTGGAGCTGCGGCCGCTGCGCGACCTCGCTCTGCTGCGCAACAAATCCCGCCGTCCCGACCAAGTAGGACAACAGCTTACGACGTTTCGCCGGCCGGGCGGTTCTCTCGGGGTAACCCAGAGGCAACCGCCCGGCGTCGTTTCGGCAGGGGTATGCAGGCCCGCGCACGCTCGGGTTTGGCCGCACGCGCGGGGCACCCCACCGTGGCATTACGCCCACCGCGCCTCTCGCGGCGCTAGCCATGTTGCGAACCGTTGCACCCGTGCACCCCTTGCGGTCCGAGTCACATTGTCCCACGATGGGTTGCACGGCCCGTCGCTGGCCTCCCCCCGGCCGCGTCGCCTGCGTGACGTATCTCCCCCCTTTGGACGCCACACGTCGACGAGACTGTCGTCAGCCGACGGAGGAAGTTCACATCACTTTCTCCACAAGGGGGTGCTGTATGCGCTACCTACGCCTCGCCCTACTCCCGCTCGTGTTCGCCGCGTGCACCGAGCAGCAACCCGCTGCGCCGGACATCGGCGTCACGCCGGACTTCGGCGCGACCGCCGGCAGAGATGTGGTCTACGCCCATCCCGGCCGCGTCACGTGGATGGACAACGATCCGGCGCTCGAAGAGCCGTGGGACGTCTTTCTCCTCGGGTACGATCCCGCCGACGACTTCGCATGCAATGACGGCGACATGAACGTGGGCGGCATTCCGGTACTGGAGCACTACGTCACCCAGGAAGTGCTGTTTGACACGAGAGACCTCTCGCTCGCGGTGACGATTGGCAGACCGCCGATGTACCTGTACACGCGAGCCTCGCTGCCTCCGGGCGATGCGAGCAACGACGTATGGTGCGACTTCCTGACGAATGACTGGATTGCCGCCGGCAGCTGGCATTCGGCGATGGTGGATAACGATGTCTCTGGGTTTGGGGCCATCGAGACGGGCGTGCTGTTTGGTGACGACGGCGCCATGTACAAATACTCGTGGAAGTACCGAGCGCACTGCGATCCCGAAACCGGATGCCGGACCCTCAACGGCATCGACCGCGTCGAGCGGATCAAGTAGCCAACGCAGCATCCAGCCCTGAACCTGCACCGCCCGGCCCCGCGCCGGGCGGTGTCGGTTACGGCACTGTTCAGCGCGACGCGGTGCGCCGGAATCCGGCCGCGCCTCTGGTGTCTCGCTGGCGAAGGCCTCTGTCGGCTTCACGGCTGAGGCCTCATCTTCATGCTGGGCCCGACGGGGAGGGGACGCACGGCTCGACTGCGGACACGTGTGAGCGTGCACCGAAACGAGGACGGGGCGCCTGCCCACTCGGTCGACGACACCGAAGACTCGGAGGTGATCACAATGCGCTTCGACCATCCGCGCACGGTACGGCTGGGGGCGGCACTCCTCGGGCTCACGCTCCTCGGCGCCTGCACGCGTTCGAACGTGGAGGTGTTCGTCGAGGGATCGCCGATACACGGCGCGAACGGGATCATCTTCGACGCACGGGATCGCATGCATGTGGCGAGCGTCGTGGGGCGGGAGATCGTGGTCATGGATCGGGAGTCCGGTGCCGTCGTCGATCGGATCGGGCCGGAACGGGGGGTCGAGAGTCCCGATGACCTCATCATCGATACGGACGGGACGCTGTACTGGACCTCCATCCTGACCGGAGAGGTCGGGCGTCTCGCACCCGACGGTGACCAGCGGGGGCAGTCGGTGAGCCCCGGGGTCAACCCCATCACGCTCTCCGACGACGGGCGCCTCTTCGTGGCGCTCGACTTCATGGGCGATGCTCTGTACGAGCTCGATCCCGCGCTCGAGGAGCCGCCGCGGCTCATCGTCGAGAACCTGGGCATGATGAACGGCATGGATTGGGGTCCGGACGGGTCGCTGTACGGCCCGATCTGGACCGGGGGGCGGGTGGCTCGGGTGAATGTCGCAACGGGTGCGCTGTCGTCCGTCGCCGAGGGGTTCGCCGTGCCCGCGGCCGTCAAGTTCGATTCACAGGGGCGGCTGCACGTGCTCGGCACGGAGCGTGGGGAGATCGTGCGGGTGGACCGTGCGACCGGGGCCAAGGAGGTCCTGTCCACGGCGGTGGTCGGCGGTGACAATCTCGCGTTCGACTCGTCGGATCGGCTGTTCGTCTCGAGCTGGCTGGACGGGTCGGTCGTGGAGGTGCGTTCCGACGGCTC
>JASFLD010000501.1:0-3802 GCA_050118275.1 Gemmatimonadales bacterium | reverse complement strand
CTTGCCCACGACGCGGAAATGCCAGCCGTGGATGTGCCACGGGACGTCGTCGTACCCCATGTTGATCACACGATTGAGAACCCGCTCACCGTAATGCCCCTCGATCAACGCGGAGTAGGAGGCCAGGTTGTTCGATCCGGTGAGGTGGCCGCTGGGTGGACCGGAATTCGCGGGGTTGCAGCCCTCGAAGGCGCCGTTCGCGTCGTGCGCCTTCGGCGTCGCGTTGCAGGCAGCCGTGTCGACCGGCGGGAAGATGTTGTCCGGAAAGGCTCGTCCGTTGACCAGCCAGTAGTCCGGGAAGAACTGCGAGAAGTTGTAATCCTCCGGGAAACTCGACAAAGCAACGCCATCACAACCAGGGACGTTCGCGCCCTCGACGCAGGAAGCGACCTGGATGAAGTCGTGGCCTTCGATGTCGACGTCCGACAGTAGCGTCACGAATTCGCGGTCGAAGCGGTCGTTGAACATGCCGCCGTAGACCGTACATGCCCATCTGGACGTGCTCAGAGGCCTCGACGTGGCAGTGCCACATGTAGGTTCCGGGCTTGTCCGGATTGAAGTAGTAGACGGCCTCGGTGCCCTCGGGCACCTCGAACGACGTCTCGTTGAATCCGTCGTTCTGCGTCGTTACGTGCATGCCGTGCAGGTGGATCGTGTGCGGGTCCTTCGGCGCGAACGGATTCCCATCGCCGATGTTCCGCAGGTGCAGGAAGACGTCGTCGCCTTGGTCGACGTCGATGATCGGCGCGGGCAGGTTGGCGCAGCCCGGTTCGGCCGTCCGGTCGGGCGTGTCGTCGCAGAATCCGCGGATGTAGTAGCGACGGACGGGCATCTGGCTGCCGGGATTGCCAGCATCCGCGTATCCGTTGTGGTCCGGAACGTACGCGTAGCCGTCGGTGGCGGCGACGTACAGGTGCCGCACCTTCGCACTCGCGGGCGCCACCGCCAGAATCGCGATGGCGACGAGGATCAAGATTGCCTTTCTGCTCATGTGGTCCCCCATACCTCCACGCATCCTCGCCGCTCGAACCCCTCGTCGTGGCGGGATGCAATCGTTGTGGACAAAACGACAAAAACGCTGTCTCTGAAACCGTGAGTCGATGAAGGAACCGACCGTCGGGCACAACAGTGCTCCGGCGCGGAAGAGCCGCGAGTCGGCGAGTTTTTCATTGGGAATTCCGTCGTGATCGACGGGGGACCGGTCGTCGTGTTCGACCTACGGCAAGCGAGACCGAGACGGCTGCGGACGGGCGCCGGGGGGCCACGGGGACGGGCGACGTCGAGCAGATGCTGGTCGATCGCCGCGTGGGGAGCGACCGCGCGCAGCACGCCGATCGAGGGCGGCCCGTCGATACGGTGGATGCCGCCGGCCGTCCTGGCTGTCGATACGCCGGTGACGACCGTCAGGGTCGCGCAATCCCGAGGACACGACTCCTTTGACTCCGGCTCGAGGACCTCGGCCGCCAAGGGCACGTCGATCCGCGGCTCTTCGGGGGCGGGCTCGGGCTTACAGCAGCAGCCCGGCGTACCGGCACACGGCATCCGACAGTCGCGATCTCCGTCGTCCGCGCCGAGAGAAGAAGCGAAACCCGGAACGACGGTCCAGCACAGCAAACCCACGACCGTCACCGAGGCGATCGTAAGCCTGGCCTTCGACGATGGCGAAAGCCGACGACCTCGAGCGGGAGTCGTCGCCTTGCTTGTGGGAGTCCCCCGACGCATGCGCCCCCCTACTGCACTGCCTGATCGATTCCCCTACGGACTCGACCGCTTCGATGCGCTACGCTGGAGGAGAGTCTACCGCGATTAGGGACCCTTTTTTGTTACAACTCGGGATGGTTTTTGTCCCATTTCGTCAAACCCGATGCGACCGAAATCGTAGCCGGCGGTCACCCGCATCACTCGACGTAGATCACACCCACTCGCACTCGTCGAGACCCGGATACGTCCACGCGCTTCTCGCCGACCTGCGGCACGAACTTCAATTCGGCGCCCGGAATCGGGTTGACGTCGAACACGTTGCCATCGATCTCGATGCTCGTGTAACCCAGCAGCAATCGCATCGGTTGCGCATCGGCGACGGCCGCCGACGGGTCCACCGAGCAGTTCAAGATGCGACCCTCGTATCGGCGGCACGCGACGCTGGCCGTGACGACGACCTGCGCCTCGAGCAGTCGGACCGCGCTGGCCTGCCCGGATTCGCCGCCCTGCTCCGCGAAGGCCTCGTCGGCAACGACGAGATAACCCAAGAGCGCGGCCGCCGCAACGAGGGCGACCAACGCTGCCGAGTTTCTTCCTGACCATACCCTGGACATGCCGTTCCTCCTTGATCGCCGATCGTTCGAGATCGAATCCTGCTTTCGAAGGGAGATCTTAACCCAGCGGAGGATCGTCGACCTGTCCGTCCGGAACGGGCGGTCGGGGGTTGGCCGGGGTAGGGTAGGCGGGCAGGACCGGGCGGCCCCGCCCGCCGTCGAGTCACTGACCGGCGCGCGTGCGCGTGCGACGCATTTCGTTCATCGCCCCGGGCTCGCCTCTCCAGATGCCGTTGGCCCCGTCGTGGTAGGGCAGACCCAGGTTTCTCCATCCCGCGTCAAGCGTGCGGTGCCGGGTGTCGGGATCCCGACCACCCTCGAATCCCTCGTCTAGATTGAGCATCGAGAAGGTCAGGATCTTGTCGTAGTCCTTCGGTCTCGAATTCGCCGGGTCGAGCAAGTAGTGCTGGCAGTCGCAGCTTCGGCCCCCGCTGCGGCACATGAAGATCAACGTCGCTCCTTCCGGAAAGCTGTTCGCGATCTCGCGGGAGAACATTTTGTTGATCGGCATGTGATAGTCGCGCGTGGCGGGGTCGTAGAGCCAGAACTTGTAAGGGATGTGGAAGACACGTCCCTCGAGCACCCCGGAGTCTGCATCGTCGGCCAGGTTGACATCCGGGTGCCCGACCCAGTAGTACTCCGCCGGCGACCGGACGTCGATCAGGTAGACGTTCGGGTCGTCGAGCAACATCGCGTATGCCTCTTCGGGCAGGACACCGTCGCAATCCTGTGCGACGGCGAAGCTGGCTGCGACCAGCAAGATCGCCACAGATGCTATTCCAAGCAGCCTACTCATGGTGTGCTCCTGTCGAGACGGACCTGACCATTCAGGACCGTTGATCCCGTCGTGTTGTGGGTTGAAGTGGTAGGGTGCCAAACCATGTCCACTCGAGTCGCGGACGAATCATGTTAGGACGACGAGCGAGCACGACAAGGGCGATCGCGGACGCTTTTTGCCCTTTAACTCCAGAGATGCGGATCGAGAACGGAGCCTTTGCCGCTTCGGAAGAAGCTCGCGCAGGGGACGAGGCGACCCGGGCCCCTAGGGCAGCTCGCAGGTGCCTCCCGGGTCGTGGGCCGTCATCGAAGGGCACACCGTGCCGGCTCCCGAGTAGCTCAGCTCGGTCCCCGTGTGATCCCGGCTCCAGCTTCCGTCCGTATCGACACCGTCGCTGGCGACCACGAGGACCCAGGCATCGTCAGGAAGCGACAGCGCGGCCGTCCCCGTCGGTGGCAGGGCGCAATAGCCGCCGGTGAACCCCGCGTAGTCTCCCACCGTTCCGTAATAGACGTTGATCGCCTCAGGAGGACAGCGGGTCGCATCCCACACCAGCTCCACGTCCTCCCCGGACTTGCTCAGCAGGAGAGGGGAGCCGGCTACCGACGCCCCGTCCGGGATCGGTGGTGGGCCGGCCACCGCCGCCGTCTCGCAGCTGCCGGGCACCTGGGTCTGCGTCACCTGAACGTCGTCAATCCACCAGTTGCCG
>JASFLD010000500.1:0-3808 GCA_050118275.1 Gemmatimonadales bacterium | reverse complement strand
TCGGTCTTGTCGGCCTCGAATTCCCCGAAGCCTCCAACGTCGACTTTGGCCTCCTTTTCGGGGTCGGCCTCGACATCGCGTTGGGTCCAATGGACAGATGTGGAAGCGAGCGTAGCCGACGGCACCGGGGCGTGGCAGCCCTGCAACGGGCCTGCTGCGGTCGCGTGGCGACACTATGTGTTTTCTGGCCCCGAAAACACTGACCAGACAGGCTGTTGGCTTGTCATGCCCGTGGCACGGTAATTGTTACCGATAGCCGGTACAGCTTCTTCTTTCCTCCCCATGCGGCGGGGTTACGCTGAGCTGGTTACCGGATCGCTGCCCGTGCGGTCAGGGACAAAAGGCGAGCGTACCCCGTCGCCTTCTTTCTATAACGAGGCTCCCCGGTGCGAGCCGGAATCCCCGGAAGGCCTTTGCCTGAACGCTCGACGAGCCATGCCCCCGAGACCGGCGCGGGACCTCTGGGTCAGTGCTTTTCCTGCGACGCTGCCACGATGTTGCGTAGGATGCCGACGCCCTCGATCTCGACTTCCACGACATCGCCCGGTTGCATGGCCGAGGTGCTGCCAGGTGTGCCCGTGAAGATGACGTCGCCGGGCATCAGCGTCACGTAGCGGCTGATATAGGCGACGACGCTGTCGACGCCGAAGATAAGGTCACGCGTACGCTCCGACTGACGGACCTCACCGTTCAGCCGCGTCTCGACCAGCAAGTCGTTGTAGTCGAGCCCGACCGCGATGGCGGGACCGAGCGGCGCGAAGGTGTCGGACGTCTTCGCCCTCACCCACTGAAGATCGCCGCGCTGCCAGACGCGCTCGCTGACATCGTTGCCCGCCGTCACCCCGAATACATAGTCCGGTGCCTCGGCGGCCGTGATGTTCTTCGCCCGCTTGCCGATAACGACGACCAGCTCGCCCTCGTAGTGGACGTCGGTGGCGTCGGGCGGAATGACGATCTTCTCCTCGGGCCCGACGACGGCCGATGGATACTTGGCGAAGAGTCCCGGGTACTCGGGCACGGGGCGGTCGTTCAGGTGGCTGCGGTAGTTGAGTCCCACAGCCACGAGCTTCGGCGGCTTACAGGGCGCGAGCAACCTCACATCGGACAGCGGGACCAACATTCCCGTTTCCCGTGGCGACGAGAAGAGGTCTCCGCTCAGCTCGCGAACGCTGTCGCCATCCAGGATGCCGTAGGCGACGACGCCCTCGTAGACGTACCTCACGTACCGGGTGATCGATTCTTGTGCCACTGACTGTCCCCCTATGACCAGTAGTAACGCTGCGGTCAATCCGAGCCGAGCCGAAGTCATTGTCCGTCCTCCATTCGGCAAATGACCCACGACGCATCGGCGCAACGAGACAACGATCGTCGTTGCACTCCGCCATCGACAGGCGCTCCGCGTGGACGGTACGCGCTGGTGCCGTAACGGGTTACGTGCTCGAATCGCTTTGGCATGAGCCTTGACGTATCGTTTCGTGCCTTCCCCGGTAGCAGCGGGGGGCCCATGGTCAAACCCCCGTCGGCGCGCAAGCGCTCTGGACCGGCAATGGCGCTCCCCGCTGCAGCAGTAAGGCACCCACTCCAGGGGCTGGGACCGTAAATCCCGGCCCCTCAGTTTTGCTATTCCGACGAGTCGACCGTGATCGTCTCGAGGCCGTGCGCGCGCGGGCCCGTCTCGACTCTTCTGAGCAGCCAGGCGAAGAGGAAGCCCACGAACCCGAGGATCGAGAAGATCCACATCCCCAGGGCATAACCCTCCGGGTTTTGGGCCGATGCGCCGGCGATGTCGTTGGCCCGACCGATGATGACGTTAAAGCCGAAGAGTCCGATGTTCTGGATCATGGTCATCAGGCCGTAGGCAGTTCCGAGTTTCCGCTCCTCGACTATATAGGCGACCGACGGCCACATGACGGCGGGCACTAGCGAAAACGCGATGCCCATCATCGCCATCGGGACGAGCAGCGGGATGCCGGTGTACGCCATCATCAAGTAGACGGGCACGAGCAACAGCGAACCATACATCATGAACAGCGACCGCTTGCCGACGCGGTCGACCATATATCCGAACAGTGGAGTGAACACCATCGCGAACAGCGTGATCAAGCTGGAGAGGAAGCCTCCGTATTCGCGAGTCGTCCCGTGCGCCTCGATGAAGAACTTGATGGCGAACGTCTGGAACGGGAAGATCGCCGAGTAGAAGGTTACGCAGAGGAGGACCACGTAGAGGTAGGACTTGCCGAAGCGGAAGAGATCGCTGAACACGACCTTGTCGGTCTCTCCGGCTTCGCCGATCTGGAAGCGCGCCGCCGCCCGGTCTTCCATGATCCAGTAGATCACGGCGCCGACGACACAGAACACGCCGAAGCCGACGGAGATCAGCAAGGGCCACTGCCAGTTCGCGAACGCGGGTTTGGCCCAGGTCGGCGAGTTGAGGGCGGCGAACGAGCCGAGCCGTGCGATGGTCAGGTTGACCCCGAACGCGAAGCTCAACTCCTTACCCTTGAACCAGCGGGCGATGGCCGTCGTCACCGACACGATCAACGACTCGGCACCTAGCCCGAAGATCAGGCGACCCGCCGCCATCACGACGAAACTGCCGGTCGCCGCCGTGACGATGGCGCCGACGAAGCACAGAACGCCGAAAAGGAACGTTGCCTTCTTGACGCCGATCCGATCGATGATGATGCCGCCGATCAGCACCATGACGATATTCGGGAAGCTGTAAATGGCGTTCAGCGTCCCGATATTCGTGTCCGTGAACCCCAGCTGTTCCTTCAGGAGATCGGCGATCGGGCTGACCGCATCATAAACGTAGTAGTTGCCGAACATCGCCAGGCTGATGACGACGAGTACGGCCCAGCGATAGAAGACCGGTGGAGCCGGCTTCAGGGCATTGGAGTCGAGCTGCGAATTCGCCATTCTGCGTGACCTCCGTCGGACCTTTCAGACACCACGGTGCCGTCGACACACGGAGTTTGGATCTCGGAATCGAACACAAGATGCGGCGCGCGCTTCCCCGCGGCAATCGGACCGCTCCCGGTCGTCGCCACCCCTCACACGATGGCTTCGACCTATTCGCGCATCGAACACCGTCACCCAGTCCCGCTCAGGATGGCGCGCGCAGCTGCTCGAAGGTCAGATCCAGGATCGGGTATTCGCGCCAGTCGGCGTAGTCGAAGTGCCACCACTCGAACTTGTAGACGCTGAACCCCTGCGCTTCCATCGTCTCCCTCAGCAACTCACGGTACCAGCGCTGCCGTCCTGTGCCGCCGGGATAGTCGGGATACGAGCGGGGCGACATCTCGTCGTAGCCCCCCACCATCTCTACCGGTTCGCCCGTGGCCAGGTCGTAGAGCGTCAGGTCCACGGCGGCGCCTCGGTTGTGGCGCGATCCGTTCGCCGGATCGGCGACGAAGATCTTCTTGTCGGCCGGTGTCGCGTCCCAGAACATCTTCGTCACGTACCAGGGTCGATAGGCATCGTGGATCAGCAACCCGTAACCCCGTTCGCGCAGGGCGCGGTGCGCCCGCACCAGCGCTTCTGCCGCCGGGCGCTGCAGAAAGGCGCGAGGCTCCTCGTAAAATATGCTCCCCATGAAGTTGTTGGTGGTCGCGTAGCGGATATCCAGCCGTATCGTCGAATCCAGCTGCACCAACTCCACCAGATCGGGTTGGCGGAACGAACCGGTCTCGACCGGCGGTTCCGCCGCCAGCGCTTCGGCGCGCAGTTCTTCCACCGGGCGCAGGGGATCGATGCGGAACGTCTCGCCTGCCTCGGGGCCGACCGAGCGACGCTGGAAAACGATCCC
>JASFLD010000499.1:0-3808 GCA_050118275.1 Gemmatimonadales bacterium | reverse complement strand
AGTTCGGACGCGGCTGGACGAACCTGTCCTTCAGTGGACGGATCGTGGAACCGTATGTTCAGATCCTCGATGCTCTGCCTGTCGCCTGGACAGCCAGTACGCGAGGCACGCTGAAGGGAGCCGCCGCCATCGTGACAGCGGACAGCGTCGCCGACCTGGAGCGATATAAAGGCAAACTGAAGAGAGCCTTCGTGCTGACGCAGGAACCGCAAGTCATGCAACCAGAGTACGATCCGCAACCGCTGAGGTTGCCTCTGGACGAATTGCTGGCGCCCCCGCCCCCGCCCCCGCCGCGGGAACGGGACGCTGACGCACGACGGCGGCGGATGCGCGACTGGCGGCGTCAGCGGGCGCTGCGCGATTCGATCAACGATTTCCTCGCCGGCGAGGGGATCGCGGCAGTGCTCTACCCCTCATCCCGCACGTACGGCCTTCTCAGGGTTTTCGGCATGAGCGGTGCGCGCGACCCCGAAACGGCGATACCGCCCGCGGCGTTGGTCGTCGCGCACGAGCAGTACGGCCAGATCTATCGCAACCTGCAGCGCGGCATCCCGGTGCGCCTCGAGGTGGCCGTAGAGAACGAGTTCTACGACGACGATCTGATGGCCTATAACACGCTCGGCGACATACCGGGCGGGGACAAGGCCGACGAGTACGTGATGCTGGGCGGACACCTCGACTCATGGTACCCTGGCACCGGCGCCACCGACAACGCCGCCGGTACAGTCGTGATGATGGAGGCGGTCAGGATCCTGAAGGCGTTGGACCTGAAACCGCGCCGCACCATTCGCATCGCGCTCTGGAGCGGCGAGGAACAGGGGCTGCTGGGATCGCGCGGTTGGGTCGACAAGCATAAAGATCTTTGGCCTGCGATCTCGGCCTACCTGAACGTCGACAACGGCACCGGCCGAGTCCGCGGGATTTGGGACCAGGAGAACGAGGCGGCCATCGGAGTATTCGAGCAGACCCTCTGGCCATTCACCGACTTGGGCGTCGTCGCCGTGAAGCACGGCAACACCGGCGGTACCGACCACCTGGCCTTCGACGCCGTGGGGATCCCTGGGTTCAACTTCATCCAGGATCCGATCGAGTACTCGACGCGAACACACCATACCTTCGCCGACCGCTACGAGCGGCTGGTGATCGATGACCTGAAACAAGCGGCCGTCGTCGTGGCGGCGACCGTGTATCACTTGGCGATGCGTGACGAGATGATGCCGCGCAAACCGCTCGACGATGACACGGCGACGAACTGATCGGTACCGGCTCGAATCCAGACGCAGGAGGTAGCTCCGTGTATACGCGTCGCACTTTCCTGGGGGCGATTGGCCTGCCCGCCGCCGCCGCAGCGGTCGGCGTACCACTGACCCCGTTCCGCTCATCGCGGGCGTTGGAGATCGCAGACGAGCTTTCGAGACACCCAGGCGGCCCGGACGAGGTGGCTGGCGATGAAGATTTCTGGGCGATGGTGGCCCAAGCATTCACCGTTGACAGAAGCCTGGTGAACCTGAACAACGGCGGCGTCAGCCCGGCGCCCGCCTACGTGCAGGAGGCCATGAAGCGACACCTCGACTACTCCAACGAGGCACCCGTCTACACCATGTGGCGGATACTCGAGCCACAGCGCGAGGCCGTGCGCGAGCGGCTCGCTCGCCAGTGGGGCGTCGACCCCGAGGAGATCGCGCTGACACGCAACGCCTCCGAGAGCTTGCAGATCCTGCAGTTCGGCCATGAACTGCGGTCGGGTGACGAGGTGCTGACCACCACCCAGGATTACCCGCGGATGCTGACGACGTTCAAGCAGCGCGAGCGTCGCGAGGGCATCGTCCTCAAGCAGTTCTCCATCCCCGTGCCGTCCGAGGACCCGGCGGAGATCGTGCGCGCTTTCGAGGAGAACATATCGCCCCGCACGCGTCTCATTCTCATGTGCCACATGATCAACCTCACTGGCCAGATACTGCCGGTGCGGGATGTGGTCCGCATGGCGCGGGGACACGGGGTACCCGTGATCGTGGACGGCGCGCACTCGCTAGCCCACCATGACTTCAAGATCTCCGACCTCGATTGCGACAACTACTCGGTCAGCCTGCACAAGTGGTTGTTCGCGCCCCACGGAACCGGGTTGCTCTATGTCCGGCGCGACAAGATCGAGGAGATCTGGCCGCTCATGGCGGCGACCGAACAGATGGACGACAACATTCGCAAGTTCGAGGAAATCGGGACGCATCCCGCCGCCAACTACCTCGCCATCGCCGAGGCGCTGACTTTTCACCAGGGCATCGGTGGCAAACGCAAGCAAGCCCGTCTGGTGTACCTGCGGGATTATTGGGCCAGGCCGCTGCTCGAGCTCGATCGGGTCACGCTGCATACGAGCCTCAAGCCGGGGCTGGCTTGCGGCATCGCCAATGTCGAGATCGAAGGCATCGACCCCGGCGGCTTGACCAACTGGTTGTGGCACGAGCACAAGATCATCGTCACACCGATCAATCACGCCGAGTTCCGCGGGCTCCGGGTGTCGCCAAGCGTTTACACCACGCTGACAGAGCTCGATCGCTTCGTCGAGGCGATGAGCCACGTGGCTCGCCACGGACTGCCGTCATAGAAAGGAAATTCGTAGAAATGCACACCCTGACCAGGATCGCGCTCATCGGCCTCGCCGCCGGCGCACCTCTTTTCCCTGTGAGAGCGGTCGGCCAGGACGTCACACCGTCTGGTTTCGGTCTGGGCGTCAGCGGCTCCGCCATCACCATCAGTCCCGAAGAGAACAAGCGGGTCTGGGGTGGCACGGGTAGCGCATTCCTCCAGTACACGTGGACCTCGGGCATCCAGATCCGAGGCGGAGCCGGTTACGGCGCCGTCGATGCCGGCGAGGTAGGAAGCCTTACCGTCACTGGTACTCGCAAGCTGTTCAGCGCTTTTGGTGAGGCGCGACTGATCTTGAACAGCCAAGCGCGCACTGCGGCGCCCTACGTCGGCGCCCACGTCGCCTACCTGGACCATGACTTCGACACCACCTACGCCGACAGCGAGCTCAAGGTCAGCGGCAACGGCTGGAACTACGCCGGCGCACTCGGTGTCATCCTGAGGTTGGCGGACAACTTGGCCGTGGACTTGTCCGGGACGTTCGGCGTGGCACCGTTCGGTGACCCGGACGCCACGTACGGCGGCGATTCCCTGGACTTGCAAGGCGGGACGACCTATACGGCGAGCCTCGGAGCCGGTCTGGTTTACTCATTCGCACGGTGACAGCGACGTGATGGGTTTGATCGAACGGTCCGACACATGAGCTCGATATCGAATTCGGGAAACAAGACGGCCGAGGAGTCGATGCGGCCAGAACCGCGATCGGCGCCGCTGGATTTCATCCGGGCCAAGGTCGCCGAGGACATTCGTACAAACAAGTACGGAGGCCGGGTCGTGACCCGCTTCCCCCCCGAACCGAACGGCTACCTGCACATCGGCCACGCCAAGTCCTGCTGCCTCAATTTCGGAATCGCGCAAGAGCACCCGGGCGGGGTCTGCCATCTTCGCTTCGACGATACGAACCCCGAGACCGAGGACGTCAAGTACGTCGAGGCGATCAAGCAGGACGTGCACTGGCTCGGCTTCGACTGGCGCGAGAACTGCTTCCACGCCTCCGACTACTTCGAGCGGCTCTACGACTTCGCCGTAGTGCTCATCAAGCGAGGCCGAGCCTACGTCGACAGCCTGAGCGAAGAAGAGATCCGCGAGTACCGCGGCACCGTACTGCGGCCTGGTAAAGAAAGCCCCTACAGAGACCGGTCGGTCGATGAGAATCTCGATCTCT
>JASFLD010000498.1:0-3817 GCA_050118275.1 Gemmatimonadales bacterium | reverse complement strand
GTTGATATAGACGAAGCGGCCGTCACGCCCCGCGATTCCGACCAGGTCGGGCACCAGGTCGAGGACGTCCGTTGCCGGAACGGGCATACCAACCCCTGCTGATTCTGCGGACAGACTGTGTGTCACCGTCTTTTCACCTCGATTACCCTGTATGTAGGATCAGCAAATCCCCGCCCAACTACAATGAGGGTTAAATGGGCATGCATTGGTTATGTTGCGAGTGCGACGCGGAGGGAGGCGAAAGAATGGCTAAGAGTCTATTTTACAATTGGTTACCTCGCTCGGAGGTAACTGGTGAGGTTGATTCCACGGTGATCGATCTGGAGCTTCCGGCGAATGGACTGCCTGTGCTTGTTCACGGTTTCGCGCGAAAGCCCCAATTCCTGCGCAATTTGCCGCGAGGAATGGCCCTCGCGCAGGCGGCTGCAGATGTCCCGCTCCCGGGGCGTGAGCTTGGCCATGTTGTCCATGTACTCATCCACACCGCGGTGGACGATCATCTCCAGGCGCCGCTCGAGCAGCGTGAGGTCGTCGTTGTCGAGGCGTCCGCCGGACGCCTCGACCCGATCCAACATGGGGCGCAGGAGGTCCTCGACCGTCGCCGTCAGATGATGCCGGTACTGATTCTTCTCGTCCTGCACGTGATCGAGGAGCTGGCGAAGCGCCGTGTTCTTTTCCACCAGGCGGTCGTGCTTGGCGTGGACCTCCCGCGACATTCGCTCGATCTTCCGCTGCGCGTTCACCTGGGCGGTAATGTCGCGCGTGGTGGCCAGCATGCAGCGCTCGCCCCCGAGAACGACGGTATCGACGGACAGCTGGCCGACGTGCACATTGCCGTCGTGGTCGAGGAATTCGGCCATGAACCCGGTCACGCGGCCCTGTTTGCGAACGTGGGCGATGAGGCGGTCACGGTCCTGCGGGTTCTTCCAGTGATTCAGCCTCAACGAGGACTTGCCGATCATCTCCTCGCGCTTGAAACCGGTGATGCGTTCGAATCCCTCGTTGACGTCCAGAAAAACGCCATCGCTGAGTCGACTGATGGCGATTCCATCGGGGCTGGACATGAAGGCCTTCTGATATCGCTCCTCCGACTCGCGTAGCGCGTTTTCCCAGTGTTTGTGGTCCGTGACGTCCCGGTAGTTGCACACGATCCCAGACACCGCCGGGTCGTCGAGCATGTTTCTCACCGCCGCTTCGACGCGGCGCCAGGCTCCGGACTTGTGCCGCACGTCGACTTCGAGCACCCCATCGAAACCGGCATCGGCGACGACGGCCTGGTGGGTGTCTCGGGCCCACTTGTCGTCCTCCGGCCGCATGTAGTCGAAGACCGATGTTCCAACCACCTCCTCCGGCTTCCACCCCATCACCCGGGCCACCGACGGGCTGGCATAGCGGCACACGGCATCCGCACCGACGATGAGAATCACGTCGAAGGAATTCTCGACCAACGCGCGGAAGAGTCGGTCGCGCTCGGCGGGGGAATCGTAGGTTCGGGATACCGGAGTGGTCATGGGCGCGAACGCAAGTAGCTGGAGAGGTTGATGCCGCGGTGGTCGATCTGCAGCTTGCGTCTGATGGCCTGGCGGTGTTTGTGGATGGTCTCCGGTGAGAGACCGAGCTCCGCGGCGATCTCCTTGGACGTCTTTCCCGCTTGGATGAACTCGCAGATGTCGAGCTCTCGGGGCGTGAGCTTGGCCAGATTGTTCTGGAACTGGTCGATGTCGTCCTTGACGATCGAATCGAGTCGGGTCCGCAGGGTCTCGATCTCGGAGGGGGTGAGCCGGCCCCCGGCCTGCTTGAGCCTCTCGATTACGGGGCGCAGCAGGTTCTCTACGTTGGACGCAACCTCGTGACGGTAGTCGGACTTGTCCTGCTCGATGTGATCGAGGATCTGCTTGAGGGCGATGTTCTTCTCTTTGAGCTCGGCGTGCTCACGCCGCAGCTGCTCCGTCGCCCTTCGTAGCTTCTCCTCGGCCTGCCGTTGCTCCGTCACGTCGCGCACGGTGGCGAGCATGCATTGGGTACCGTGAAGATCCACGATCGTCGCCGAGAGAACGCCGATTACCTCGCTGCCGGTTTGGGTCACGAAGACCGTCTCGAAATCGCGAACCACCGACTCTTTCATCAGGAGCTCGGCCAGTCGTTCTCGCGCTTGCGGATCCTTCCAGATTCCGAGTTCGAGGGAGCTCTTGCCCAGAATCTCGTCGCGCGAATACCCGGTGATGTGCTCGAATCCCTCGTTGACCTCGAGGAAGGCCCCCGTGCTGAGGAACGATATGGTAATTGAGTCCGGACTCGAGTGGAAGACCCGCTGATACCGCTCCTCGGATTGGCGCAGGGCATTCTCCCACTCGCGCCGCTCGGTGATATCCCGGTAGTTGAGCACCACGCCCCCGACGGCGGGGTCGTCGATCAAATTGCGCGCCGCCACCTCGATGACCCGGTAGCGTCCGTCTCGGTGGCGGTCGCGAAGCTCGACGTACTCGTCCAGGTCGCCTCGATCGATAACCGTTGTCAGGGCGTCGCGAGCCAGGTCGGTGTCGTCGGGATGGATGAAGTCGAATATGCTGGAACCGACCAGTTCATCCGGCCTGTATCCGATCACGCGCTCCACCGACGGACTGGCGAACAGAATGACGCCGTCGGCGTCGATGATCTTGAAGACGTCGAAGGAGCTCTGGATCAGCGAACGGCACCGTCGGTCTTCGACCCGACCCGATGCTTCCGATGCGTTGCGCGACTCGTTCATCGCGGTCTCCCTGCTGGGAACAACCTCACGGGCGCACGTCCACTACTCTGAACGAAGTTCTAGGTCAGGAAGAGGAGCAGCGGCGATGCGCCCGAAATCGCCGCGTGGAGTAGTCATTACCTACTCAATCATACGGCGAAATGTTGAAAGATTCAACCCCGCCGGTCGCGGGCGCCGTCCCCCGTCCGTGTCCGATTGGTCAACCTTTTGAAAAATAAGGGGTTGTGCTCGGGGTCGTGTCCCCTGCGCGGGCAGTTGAGTTGCCGACGGGCGCGCGCTATCTTATTACGACGGTATGAGCAATCGAATGACGAATGAGGACGCCGCCGAGGCCCGCGAGAGCCTCCGCGAGCAGGCCGAGAGACTTCCCGGTGACCCCGGCGTGTATCTGTTCAAGGATGTCGCCGGCAAGGTGCTCTACGTCGGTAAGGCCAAGGCGCTGCGCACGCGGGTGCGAAACTACTTCCGCGAGGGCGCCGACGGGCGATACCACATCCAGTTCCTGGTGCGTAATGCCACAGCTGTTGATTTCATGGTCACCGAGACGGAACAGGAAGCGCTCATCCTCGAGAACAACCTGATCAAGAAATTCCGTCCGCGCTACAACGTCTTCCTCAAGGACGACAAGACCTACGTAAACCTGCGACTCAATACGTCGCACCCGTTCCCGCGGCTCACCGTGGTCCGCCGGCCCCGGCGCGATGGCGCCCGGTATTTCGGCCCCTTCGCTTCCGCCGGTTCGGTGCGGCAGACGCTACGTACGCTCGGACGCGTGTTTCCCATGCGAACGTGCACCGACGCCGAGTTCGCCCGACGAACGCGACCGTGTCTCTACTACCACATCAAGCGTTGCCCCGCCCCGTGCGTCGGCAAGATCGACGCCCAGGACTACGCGGAGACGATACGCCGCGTCACTATGTTCCTGAAAGGCCGCGGCAACGAGCTGCTCAAGACACTTCGCGACCGCATGGACCTGGAGTCGGCCGAGCGCCGCTACGAAGCGGCCGCGCGCACCCGCGACCAGATTTTCGCCGTGCAGCGCGTGTTGGAAAAGCAGCGGATCACGTC
>JASFLD010000497.1:0-3829 GCA_050118275.1 Gemmatimonadales bacterium | reverse complement strand
ACGTGTACGCGCTGGGGGCGATGCTGTACGAGATGCTGGTGGGGGAGCCGCCGTTCACAGGGCCGACGGCGCAGGCGATCGTGGCGAAGGTGCTGACGGCGACGCCGGAGCCGCTGATCGCGAGACGTCACACGGTTCCGCCGCACGTGGAGGCGGCGGTGCTGACGGCGCTGGAGAAGCTCCCCGCCGACCGCTTCGGCAGCGCGGCGGAGTTCGAGGCCGCGTTGAGCGGTGCCAGCCGAACTGCTGGCGCTGCATACAAATTGCCGGGGGCCGTCGCGGCGGGACCTTGGCGCTCGGTGGCACTCGCCGCCATAGCCTTCGCGCTGGGAGCGCTCGGCCTGGCTACCTGGGCCTTCATCGCTCGCGCCCCGTCGTCGCTATCGCGTGACCCAGTGCGGTTCACGCTGGACTTGCCAGACAGTGTCATGACGCTCACTACAGGGGGGGGTCTTGCGGCGTCTCTGGCACTCTCTCCCGACGGACAGACGATCGTGTACGTGGGCGTCGGAGATCCCGAGACGCGCCTGTATCGCCGTCGCCTCAGCAGTCTGGAAGTCGAGGCGATTCCGGGCAGCGACGGCGCCGACACGCCCTTCTTCTCGCCGGACGGTCGCTGGCTCGGGTTCCGTCAGGGGAACCGCCTGCGGAAGGTAGACCTGCTGACGGGATCCGCCGCGACCCTGGCCGCCCTCGAACGGTCCACGCTGCTGACGGGTGCCAGCTGGGGCGCGAACGACACCATCTATCTGGGCCTGGAGGCGTTGGGTGGCCTCTTCAAGGTGGCCGCGGCCGGCAGCCCACTGATTCCAGTGGCCATCGACTCCGCGGCGGGACTCGTATACGGTCCCTCGCTGTTGCCGAACGAGCGATGGCTGCTTGCGGCCGGCCAACCTGCGGCCGGCGCAGGAGAGGTCAACCTGGTCGCGATCTCGCTGGAGGATGGCACCACCCGCCGGCTGATCGATAATGTGACGTGGGGTCGCTACTTGGGCGACGGGCAAGTGCTCGTTCTCACCACGGACGGTTCGCTGATGACCGTGCCGTTCGATCCTGAGGATCCGCAGGTGATCGGATCTCCGCTCCCGGTCGCCGAAACCGTCCAGCAGACCGCGAGTGCGGCGGCACAAGTGGCGCTGGCGGACAACGGAACAGCGGTCTTCCTGTCCGGTGGCTCCGAACGTAACACTGTCGTGGAGGTGGACCGCAGCGGCACAGAGCACCCCCTGCTGAGCGCTCCTCAGGGCTACAAGGACCCCCGCTACTCGCCTGACGGAGGCCGGTTAGCGTTCGAGATCACCAATGGGAACCTGGGTGACTTGTGGATCTATGACCTGGCGTCGGCTACGACGACGCGACTGACGTTCGGCAGCGAGAACCTGTACCCTGTATGGACGCCCGACGGTCGACGCATCGCCTACACCTCACGTCAGGCGGGGCTGGCGGGATTGTGGTGGACGGCGGCGGACGGAAGCGAGCAGCCCGAACAGCTCATCGGCGGCACCGAGATCCGCTTTCCCGGGTCCTTCACACCCGACGGGCAAACACTGCTCTATCGCGAGATCTCGCCCCAGACAGGATTCGACATCTACGCCCTGCCGCTGGATGGCGACCGGGAGCCCCGCCCGGTTCTGGTCACGCCTTTCAACGAGAGCTCGCCCGAACTGTCGCCGGAGGGGCGCTGGCTCGCCTACGTGTCGGATCAATCCGGACGATACGAGGTCTACCTACGCGGTTATCCCGAGGGCGGGGCACAGTGGCAGGTCTCGGCAGCCGGCGGCACCGAGCCCGTCTGGAGCCCCGACGGACACGAGCTCTACTACCGCCAGGGCCAGCAGGTTTTGGCAGCCCAACTCGGCCTCGGCGAGGATGCGCGCGTTCTGGGGCGGGACTCGCTGTTCGCCGGGCCGTACTACGAGAACGTGCGCTGGCCCGAGTTCGACGTGCACCCGGACGGGGACCGTTTCGTGTTCGTCCGAGTCGGGCGTTCCACCATCCGCCCGGTGGTCGTGATCAACTGGCGGGATGAGCTAGCCCGGCGGAACGAGGAGGAGTAGCGGAACGCGAACCCGCAAGGCGGCGGCCACAGCGCGGCCGGCGACTCACCACGGCAGAAGGTACAACCATGGACAACGCTGTTATGGTCCTGCGCGCGATCCACATCCTTTGCGGCGTCTACTGGGCCGGAACGCTCTTCTTCTTGGTCACGCTATTGCAGCCCAGCGTTGCCGATGCCGGGCCGGAAGGCGGCAAGGTGCAGCAGGCACTGATCCGCCGCCGCTTCCTCGAGGTGGTCCCGCTGATGGCGATCTTGACAATCCTTTCGGGCATCGAGCTTTATCGCAGGATTTCCGGTGGATTCGACGCGGCCTGGATCGGGTCGGGGGCAGGTATGACGTTGACGGTCGGCGCCGTGGCCGCGTTAATCGCCTTCGCCATAGGGATGTCCGTGCTGCGGCCGTCGGCCAAGAAGGTGGGGCCACTGGTCCAGCGTGCGCAGGGGATGCCCGAGGGCCCCGAACGCGACGCCGTCCTCGCCAACGTACAGCGTCTGCGTCGGCGCATGGTTCTGGGCGGCCGTTGGGTCGCCGGCTTGCTCGTCATCACTGTCATCACGATGGCGATCTTCCGTCACGTATGAGGCAGGGGACGCTTTTGGGTGGAGCCCTTCCTCAGGGCTTTCCTCGGGGCACGGTGCAAACATACGTTCTGCGCTCGCCTTGACGACCGCTCCTGGCTGCCGGACCTTCGCTTAAGAGAGAGCGGTCGCGTAGCAGGCGGGTGGAGCCGAACGGTCCGATGGGTCGGGCCTTCCGCCTGGCGACCCAACCGAGATAACGATGAGCGATGGAGGGAACATGACTCGGCATTTCTCGTGGATCGCGGCGATGGCTGTGATTCTGTGGTCGTGCGGCGGGGGCGACGCGGGGGAGGAATCGGCCCCGCCGGTCGAGCGGCAAGCCGCGGTGTCGGAAGCGCCCGCTACGAGCGAATCCGGCGGCTACACTCGAGAGTCCTTCGTATTGTGCCCCGCGTTGGAAGGGCATCGGGAGGAGCTCGCCTCCATCGTCGGTTTCGAGCCGGATCTCGAACGCGCGCTCTCGGCCATACCCGGCGAGTGCATCGTTCACGCCCAGGACATCGGCTTCGCCCGCGTGACCCTCCCGCCGGCAGTGATGCGCTCGATCGCGATGTACGTGGGCGGCTTTGATGCGGAGGCCAGCCCCGCACCGGAGCTCGGCTCTGACGCAGTCTTCATCGACGCATCGATGCAGCCGCACGTGGTGTTTTCGATGGGGCCGCTGATCATCGATGTGGATGCCGAGAACATCGATACGCCCAGCCGCGAGACGATGATCGAACTTGCCAGGCGAGTTCGCGAGATCTTGACCGCGGCCAATTCTTGAGTCGCTGAGGTCGGGAGGAGTCTGTCCGGCAGCGACTCGGCTCGACGCACCGGTTGCGGCTCGAAGTCGCTGTGAAAGTCCTGCGCCGGCACGCGCCGCCGTGCCCGGCGCCGGACGTCTCCTCGTCCAGCTGCAAGAGCAGAGCGATACCTCGGGACCGGGTCGGTCAATGGGAGACTCGGAGGCTCACCAACGGCAAAGGCGTTACTGTGAACGCCGCCGCCATCGTTCTGCGCGCGATCCACATCCTCTGCGGTGTCTAAGCCGGAACGCTCTTCTGTTTGGTCAGGCTATTACCGCCCGCCGTCGCCGATGCCGGGCCGGAAGGCGGCGGGGTGCAGTATGGCAGGCGCTGACTGAAACTCAGCCCGGAAGTACGACGTAGTTGTCCCGGTCAGCAGCTGCAGCAAGCCGCGGGCGTT
>JASFLD010000496.1:0-3841 GCA_050118275.1 Gemmatimonadales bacterium | reverse complement strand
CGAGAAATCACTGTCACCCGACATGAGAATGAACGTCCGGATCTCCGGTCGCACGAACACCAGCTCGAGTGCATCGATAGCCAGTCTGATGTCGGTCGCGTTCTTCTTCGACGACCCGTAGGCCGGCGCGAAGATCAGGTCGATCGACGCTTCCGAAAGCGGCACGATATACTGCGGGTATCTCCGCCAGTCAGCGTATGCCCGCTGTACCGCGACCTTGCCCCGTATGACGTCCGAGTTCAGCAACGTGCGAAGCTCCTGCCCGAGATTCGAGCGGATCCCCATCGTCACGTTGTCAAAATCGATCAGCAGGGCTGCTTGATGTGTTCCCTCGACGTCCGGTCTGGTTTCCCTGCGGTCCGCCGATTCCTTTTGTCTGTCCATGCCTCCCGTTACTCCTTCACCTTCAGCGCTTCACGCTAGCTGCGAGAGGCAAGCCGCCGTCGCCGCGCAAGGGGCAATGGGCTGGAGCCCCACCGGAAAGACCTTCGCTTCGCGTTGGCAACGGCGCCGATGATGCTGGTTTGCAGCACTCCCAGCAGCCGTGCCCTCGTTCTTCCGGTGTCGATCGCCGCTTGGGCGTGAGCGGAGCCCGCTCTCGAGGTTGAATTCAGACCCGGCGCGCCACCTGTTCGGCTCTCACCATCCTCGCCAGTTCCACGCGTCGGATCTTTCCGCTTCCCGTCATGGGAAACGTGTCCACAAAACGCACAAGGTCGGGCACCTTGTACTGTGCGATTCTTCCCCGGCAGAATTCCTTGATCTCATCGCCGGTTACGATCGCACCTTCTACAGGCAGGACGCAGGCACATGTCAGCTCCCCCTGTACCTCGTCTTCCACGCCCACGACCGCCGCTTCCTGGACGGCCGGGTGCAGGCGCAGCAAGTCCTCGAGCTCGCGAGGATAGATCATGTAGCCCCCGCGATTGATCGTGTCGCGCTTGCGGCCCACTATGTGGAGGAACCCATCCTCGTCCACCATCCCGATGTCACCCGTTCGAAAGAACCCGTCTTTCGTGAACGACCGGTTCGTTTCGTCGGGCTGCCTGTAGTAGCCCTTCATCACGTTGTAACCCCGCACCGCCAACTCGCCGATAGACTCGACCGGCAATACCGAACCGTCGTCGCCAAGCACCCGAACGTCGATGCCTTCCAGCGCTCGGCCGGCGGTGAAATTCCGCTTCTCTGGCGCATCTCGGTGTCGCGTGATCGACACCGCTCCCGACGTCTCCGTCATCCCGTAGGCGATCTCGATCCCCGGAACTAAACGCTCCCGAATCTCCTGCACCAGGCTGTCTAGCGCCGGCGCGCCGGATACCACGCCGGTGCGCAGACGCGAGAGATCGAGATCGGTCAGCGCCCCACTCCGCAGCTGCATCGCGTACATCGTCGGCGCGCCGTAGATCGCCGTCGCCTCCAGCGCCGCCGCCAACTTCAGTGACTCCGCCGCGTCGAACTCCTCTAATACGGCCACCGAAGCACCCACGCTCAATGCGGCGATCAGCCCCCCCAATCCGAAGATATTGAACATCGGAACCGTGATGAGCGCCGTATCGGTTCGCGTCAGGCCCAACGCTTCCGCCACAAACCCACTGGCTTCCACCAGATTCGCGTGCGTCAACATCACGCCTTTCGGCTTGCCCGTCGTCCCCGCCGTGTAGAGGATGGCGTACACCACCTCGCCTGGATCGATCGCCGGTCGCGCGAAGTCCTTCCCCTCGCCGCTCGACACCAGATCCTCGAACTGGAAGATCCGATCGTCGTACCACAGATCTTCCTCGCCAACCGTCACCAAGTACTGCAACTCGGGAAGGTTGAACTGCATGCGCTCGAACAGCTCGAGATTGTCATGCCCCTCGTACTCTTCGGCCGCAATCACCACCGAAGCCTCCGAGTTCCTCAGCATGAACTGCAGCTCGTGCTCCGAATAGGCCGGATTGAGCGGGACGATCGTCGCCCCCAATTGCGCCGCCGCCAAGGCCGACACGACAAATTCCGCGCCGTTCGGCAGGTCGATCGCGATCCGGTCGCCAGCCCCGACGCCCAGGTTGTAGAGCGCCGCCGCCAGCGCGTACGCCTGCTCCTGCGTCCTCCCGTACGATAGCACGGTCCGACCGCTCTTCACCAACGGCCGATTCGGACCCTCGGCGACACAACGGTCCATCAAGTCCCGCAACGACAGACCCTTCGTGCTCGCTCTTGCGCGGATAGCTCCTCCCACAGCCCGAAGTTGGCTAATCCCGACAAATCTGACCAGAAATCTAGCGACCGTCAAACCCGTCTCAAGCTTAACCGAAGAGCACCGCCCGTACCGTACCGTCGGGAACCTCGTACGTCCAGCCGTCCGCGGCCGAGCCAGCCACCTTGCCGATCTCCTCGATCAAGGCGAAGCGACTCCGCCCTCCCTCACGCTTCTTGTCCAGCGCCAGAGCTTTCATGAATCGCTCCGCTCCAAGGTTCTCCTCCAGTTCGATCGGCAATCCGACGCCCTCGAGTACCGCTCGCAACCGATCCGCCGTTCCCGTCGTCGTCACTCCCAGCGTCTCGCCGATCGCGGCCTCCAGCACCATTCCAGCCGCCACCGCCTCACCATGCAACCAGCCGTAGCCCGAGACCGTCTCCTGTGCATGCGCCACGCTGTGACCGAAATTCAGAATCCGCCGGTAGCCGGCCTCACGCTCGTCACGTGCGACCACCTCCGCCTTGATCTCCACCGAGCGCGCCACCAGCCGCACCAGAACATCCATGTCCCGGGCCAATGCCTTCTCCCCGCTCGCCACCAGCCAATCGAAGTACTCCGCGTCCTTGATGGCACCGTGCTTGTACCCTTCGGCCAGACCGGCGACGAACTGCGGCCTCGACAGCGTCGACAACAAACTCGGATCCGCCAGCACCAGGCTCGGGCGATGAAAGGCGCCGATCAGATTCTTACCTACCGGAGTGTCCACTCCCGTCTTTCCCCCGACCGAACTGTCCAGCATCGCCAACAGCGTCGTCGGAACCTGGACGATCGGAATGCCGCGCATGTAGGTCGCCGCCACGAACCCCGCCAGATCCCCCGCTACACCACCGCCCAATGCGATGACCGCGCTATCCCGCCCGAAGCCCGCGCGCAACAGTCCATCGCTCAGCTCCGTCCAGATCTCGCGAGTCTTGTTCCATTCGCCGGCTGGAAACCTGAAGAGCGTAGCGTTCAGGCCCGCTCCCGACAGAGTCGACAACAGCCGCTCCCCGTAAAGCTCCGCTACCCGCGTGTCCGAGATCACGGCGTAGCTGTGTGCCGGACGGACGGACGCGATCAGGGTTCCGGCATCCTCCAGCAAACCGGGACGGATGACGACGTCATAGCTATCCTCGCCTTCCGGACCGACGCCGACTCGCATTCCTCCCACCTCGTCCGTGTGGTGATTCATTCGATGGTTCTCACCTTGGTGGACGACGTCCGACTCCGTCTCGATCGCGCTCCGACGCCCGCAACCTACTCGACTCGCTCGTGACGATCAAACCTTTCCAGCCACCCACTTCACTTCGACTCCACTTCGCCCATCCCGACCTTCTCCCGAAAACCACTCGAAAAGTGTTTACAAAACTCTTTCCTTATTCGTAAATTGTTTCTATCTTCTTCCGAGTTAAACCGTAAAGCGTAGCGCAATGTGAGATGGTAGGTGTGTAGACCGAACCGTGAGCGCTACCGTGTGCGATGAGTGTTTAAACAAGAGAGGCTACGATAGGAAGGTTCGCAGCGACTGCAGACAAAGAAGCCGCGTTGCATCGCCGCTCGAATAACCTCCGCATCGGTTTCGCGTTCAACCTGAAACCCGCGGACGTGGCGCCATCGTCA
>JASFLD010000495.1:0-3850 GCA_050118275.1 Gemmatimonadales bacterium | reverse complement strand
GCGGACATTTGGAGAGCGCCGCTGCCTGTCAGTGAGTGTGGCGGCTCATCCCTCGCGACATACCCGAGCACGGGCTGGAACTCGACAACTCAGGGCCTTTCAAACGCGTAAGGGAGAGCGCGACAGGGCCCGCGAGCGGACATTTGGAGCGCCGCTGCCTATCCGCGATCGCTGCCCGTCCGGCGCGACATGAAGCGAGGGGCCCTGCCGCGCCCGACCGCCCGGCGCGACATGAAGCGAGGGGTCCTGTCGCGTCCGACCGACCTGCGCGACATGAAGCGAGGCGATCCACCCGCCGCCCCGCTCCGTGACAGCTCACTCGCGCCGCAACGCCACCAACGGATCCAGCCGCACCGCCCGCATCGCCGGCACCAGCATGGCGAGGAACGCCACCCCGACCAGCAACGCCGTGATCCCGAGGAACGTTGCCGGATCCCAAGCAGCGACCCCGTACAGGAAAGCGCCCAGCGGCCGCGTCGCCGCCAGTGCCAGGGCGAGGCCGATGGCGGCGCCCACGCCGACCATGACCATGCCCTGCCCGATCACCAGCCGAACGACATCGCCGGGCCGAGCGCCCAGCGCGACCCGGATCCCCACTTCGCGCGTCCGCCGCGCCGCGGCGTAGGACACGACGCCGTAGAGGCCGATAGTGGCCAACAAGATGGCCAGCGCCCCGAACACGCCAAGCAGGATCCCGCCCATCCGCGGCGCGAACAGCATGATGCTCAGATGCTGGCTCATCGTCTTCAATTCCATGATCGGCAAATTCGGATCCAGCAGCAGCGCTTCGCGGCGCAACAGAGGCAGCACGGCCGCCGGGTCGCCGTGGGTCCCGACGACCAGCGACACGATGCCGCGGTTACGCTGCTGCAACGGCAGATATAGGTAGGGCCGTGGGTCTTCTCCCAGCGTTCGCACCTTGGTGGTCTGCGCGACCCCGACGATCTCGTGCAGCTCGCCATCGGCGCTACCCAACCGTAACCGCCTGCCGATCGGATTCTCGCCGGGCCAGAACCGGCGCGCGGCAGCCTCGTCTATGATGACGACGCGCGGCGCCGACTCGTCGTCGCCGTCGCTGAAGTCACGACCCTGCAGCAGCGGCACTTCCATCGTCTCGAAGTAGCCGGGACTGACAACGGTGATGTCGATACTGGGCGCTTCGTTCTCGGGCGTCTCGACGCCCTCGACAAACAACTCGTTCGTGTTGATCGACACGCCCAGCGGCAGCCGACTGGCCAGCGTCACCGACTCGACGCCCGGCAGGGCCTGCGTCCGCTGGCGCAGTTCGGTGTACAGGTTCCGCGTCTGGGCCTCGTCGTAGTCGGAGAGCGTCGGCGCGATCGTCATGATCGCCGCCTGCTGTCGCTCGAAGCCCGGGTCGATGGTTTGCGCCCCGATCAGGCTACGGAGGAACAGACCGGCCCCAACCAGCAGCACCAGCGAGACGGCGACCTGCACCACCACCAGAGATCCGCTCAGGCCGAACGTGCGCCGCTTTCGCGTCACGGCCTCCATCTCGTCCTTCAGCGCCGGGGTCAACTGAGGCCGGGTTGACTGCAGGGCCGGCGCGAGTCCAAAGAGGACCCCGGCCAACAACGCGACGAAGAAAGTAAAGGCGAGCACGCGCCCGTCGATCCCGAGATCCAGCGAGAGCTTTATGAGGATGGGGGGCTGGAAGCCTACCAGCAGCTTCAGCGTCCCCCACGCCACCAGCAGTCCGAGACCGCCCCCCAAAACGGCCACCAGCATGCTCTCGGTCAGCAACTGCCGGACAAGGCGCCCGCGTCCCGCACCCACCGCAAGTCGGATCGCGATCTCCTTGCGGCGCGTCAGCGCCCGGGCGAGCAGCAGGTTCGCCAGGTTTGTGCAGACGATCAGCAAGAGTAGCCCGACGACGGTCATCAACAGCGCCGCCACCGGAACCAGGGCACGATCGATCACCGGATGGAGACGGACATCGCTGGTGGGGATGACCGGAAACCGCCGTATGGGATCGCCGTTGGTCTCCGGATACGCCGCGGCTAGCTGGTCGGCCAGCACATCCAGGCCGGCGCGCGCCTGTTCAACCGTTACGCCGGGCCGGAGGCGTCCTTTCACCAGCAACCAGCGGGATCCGCGATCGCGCAGATCGTCACCTGCCGCGAACGACCGATTGGATGTGAGGGGTAGCCACAGTTCCGATGCGAAGCCCACCATCAGGCCTTTGAACTTTTCGGGCGCAACACCGATGATCTCGACGGGTTGGCCTCTGACTCTGAAGGTCCGGCCCAACACGGCGGGATCTCCGGCGAAGCGGCGCTGCCAAAGGGCATGGCTGATGACGGTCACGGCCGGCGCGCCTGGCGCATCGTCTTCGCCGGGGATGAAGGCGCGCCCCAGCGCCGCCGGCACCCCCAACACCTCGAAATAGTCAGCCGAGACCGACTCGCCCAGCATCACCTCTGGCTCCTGCCCCAAGCTCACGTTGAAGAAGTCCATCGTGTAGCCTGCAACGCCCGAGAACAGATCCTCCCGGGCACGGATATCGAGATAGTCGGGGTACGCCTGCGTGACCGGCTCCTCGTCGCCCTCCTGCGAGTAGATCTCCACCAACTCGTCCGGTGACTCGACTGGCAGCGGGCGAAGCAGGACGGCGTTGACGACGCTGAAAATGGCGCTGTTGGCGCCGACACCCAGCGCGATGGTCAACACGGCGATGATCGTGAATCCGGGATGCTGGGTCAGTCGGCGGAGGGCATAGCGTAGATCGGCGGCGAGCGTATCCATGGCGCCTCAATCATTGCGTTCTGATGTCAGGTGACCTTGTTTCCAAGCGTTTCCCTGGGCCCCACTACGACCCGGGCGGCCGCGAAGTGTCAGGCGGCCCTGGCAGTCGTATTGTACGGTCGCCACCTGAAAGTGCTTGACTGAACGGGGTTCTAACGCGAAGATGTTGGTAGTTGTCGAAATGTGGCAGGCGGGCGCGTGGAACTCGCGCCGCGCCAACGGTGTTTGAGAAGAACAGAGCCACCCGATGCCTGTACCGTCCCCGGGAGAGACGGCCAGCGAACGTGCCTCAGCGGACCGAGGAGGAAGGATGAGACGCCAGCGACCCAACTACAAACGTATTCTGGGGATCGCTCTGGGTGTGTCGTTGCTCGTCCACGTCGTGGTGATCGGCTTCGGCCGTCTGAATCTGGGAAGCCGCGGGACTACGGACCAGGCACTCAGCCTCGTGTCCCTGCCGACGCCGCCCGAAGTGGACCGAAGCGAAGTCCCACCGGAAAGCTCGACGCCGAAGGGCGGCGGTCTCGCATTGGCCACCGACGTGACGGTGTCGCCCGTTGAGGTCGACCCAGCCGCCTTCGATTTCATGGAGTATCAGGAGATTTTGTCCGAGACCTCGTCGTCGGAGCTGTCGGCACCGGTAGTACCGAGGCCGCGGATAACGCCGGCGAGCGTGGAGTCGGGTCTTTCCCCGATCCGCGTCTCCGAACCGGCGCTGGTGAGGTTGAGCGATCGAGGCCGGCGCGGCGGCGGTAGCGGTATCGGCATCCATGTGATCGTCGGCGTCGGCGGGCAGGGCGGTCGCGGCGGCGATAACTGCACACCGTCGGGCGTCCATGTCCGTTTGCCCGACAGCCGCAATCCGCTGATTCCCTCGCACAATAGAACCGGCGTACCCGTTCGTTTCCCGGGGCGGAGATAGCCGGGCCACGCGAGCCGTACCTGGTACCAACGACGGCCGCCGCATTCAGGCGGCCGCTTCATTTTCTGCCGGTCGCTCGTCGGCCTTGGGGGAACGGAATCTGCAGCAACGGGAACCCGCGGCGACGCCCCGGCGTTAGTAACGCGGTGATGGACAGTGTCA
>JASFLD010000494.1:0-3853 GCA_050118275.1 Gemmatimonadales bacterium | reverse complement strand
GAGTGCGGAACGGTCGATGCGCGCAGCGATCAGTACTCGCTGGCGGTGGTGACCTACGAGATGCTCGCGGGGCGCCTGCCCTTCCTGGGGCCGACCGCGCAGGATTTCGTGCGCCAGCATGCCGAGGATACGCCGCCCAGCCTTCTGCAGGTCGCCCCGGACTTACCGCTCGAGGTCTCACGGGTGGTTGACCGGGCGTTGATGAAGGAACCGGGCGCGCGTTTCACCAGCGCCGATGCGTTCGGTCAGGCGCTCCGGTCGGCCGCTTCGACGGCGATGGCGCCGGCGCGGGCGACGGCGGTTCGCGCTCGCCGTGGCCGGCGGTGGCGGATCTGGCAGGGCGCGGCGATTTACGCGGGCGGAGCGTGGGGGTTGCTGGAATTCCTTACCTGGTCGATCGACGAGTTGAGCTTTCCACAGGGGATCTTGCTGCCCGCCGTCTGGATCGTCCTCGTTGGTTTCCCGGTGACGATGGCCGTGCTCTGGGCGCTGGAGCGGTCAGATCGGGGACGTCCCTTGATGGCTGGCCGTTGAAACGCTGACTGGCGAGACAAGAGCGGCGCCTCACTCGATCTCGACCCTGAAGCCAGGCCTTGCCTCCTCGTGGGATACCCGTCCGCCCAGTGAAGACGTCCACGCAACCCAACCCACGGCGACAAGAGAAAGAAGCAGCAGCGTGGGGACGAACCAATTGGGCGCAACCTTGGGCGGTCGATAGGCCACCAGGCCGGCCAGCGCCACGATGCCGACCATCTCGGTGAGGACGATGGCGATCAGAGCGGCCTCTTCGTGCTCCTCCACTATCTCTGAAGAAAAGCCTGGCATGTCCTGGAGGACGTCTTCCGCTGGCTCGCCGGTCAGGTAGGTCGGGATCGTGATGATCGCGATGGCCACGAGGGTGATCATGCCGGCCCGTGCCAGGTCGCGGTTCTTTCGCAGTTGGGCCACGGCCAGAATCGCCAGCCCGAACAGCAGACCGATCACGGGAAAGTGGTTTAGTATTAGGTGGAGGTGCGCGGCGTTCATTCTCGCTGCCTTTTCGCTGCAGTCACGGGCTTGTTGACGGTGAAAGAGGCAAGCGGGAGGCGGAAAAGTCAAGCGGATGGGTGATGGCGTTATACTGCTGGGCGGTACTCGCGCTCGCCTTACAGGTGGGAGATTGAGGTCGACCGCCGCGTGGAGTAGATTTCTGTCCCCAACGTAGATAGGGGCGGTAGCTCAGCTGGGAGAGCGCCTGCCTTGCACGCAGGAGGTCGTGGGTTCGAATCCCATCCGCTCCACTTTTCCACCGACGACATTCGAGTGACCGTCGCGGCCCGTCGCCAGCAAGAGCTAACCTCCGCCTGGTGGCGGGCCGTCATCCGCGGCCCAGCCAGATGTCGCTCGGTGCCTAGGTGGCGCCGCGATCGCCGCCCCGCCGCGGGCGCATGACGTCAAGCCATCCCGCGGGCGAGCGCGGCGATCGTCATCACACTACTTGACGCGAGAGCCCAGTTATCGCTGGATCCTCGTTTTTCCCTCACTGCCTATGTGACCGTGCCGGCCGTGGCCCGACAATCTCTCCGCTCTGTGCTCGGAAGACGCCGGGCGCGGAAGACGCGGGATACCGTCATGTCGTCTGTGTCGTTGTGCCGACCCGGTTGCGTTCAGCGCGTTCCTCGGGTGAGCCGGTCCGTCCCTCCGATGAAGCCGGCGACGTCCGCCTTCATCTTCTCGAGAGACGGCGGATGAAGGTACATCATGTGGCCGGCCTCGTAGTACATCTGTTGGATGTTTCCCTGCAGCTCCTCCGTCAGGCTCAAGTGCGACATCATGTATTCGGTGGCGAGGAACGGCGTGGCCAGGTCGTAGTACCCGTTGAGCACCAGCACCCGAAGATTCGGGTTGTAGCGCATGGCGTGCGCCAGGTCGAGTCCGGTGTTGGGGAACGGCGCCGGGAAATTCGCTCCGGGTGCGCGGTGCTCCCAGCTCCAGCGTCCGAACGCTCTGGCCGAGACATTGTAGGTCTTTTCCTGCCCGAACTGGAGCTCCTGGTGAAGGTAGTGCAGGAACGCGGCGGTGAAGGCCGAGCTGACCGCCGCGGACTGTGGGTCGTATTCGGCGTCCTTGGCCAGCCGATCGAAAGTCACGCCGGTGAAGCGGGCGTCGAGTCGCCCGACCGTCTCCCCGTGCTCCTCCAGCAACTGATGGGTGAACTCGGACTCTGCGACCCGCAGGTTCGCCTTCTCGATGTAGTCGGCCGATAGGCCCGTATACTCGTGGAGCTTCTGCGCCACGGCGCTGCGCTCTGCCTCGCTGAGGTCGTCTCCTCTCATCAGAGCGTCGGTGTAGGGGCCGATGGCGTAGGCCCGCACCTCGTCCAGGAACGGCCCGAGTTCCTCTGGACGGTTGGGCAGTGCGTCATGGTACCAGGCGACGGCGGCGTAGGTGGGCAGGAAGAGCGGATAGGGCCGGTCGTTGCCGGGCCATTCGAAGATGGCTTCCAGGTCCAGCGCCACCGAGACCAGGATGACACCGTTGAACGCCATACCCTCACGGCTCTGCAGATAATCGACGACGCCCGCCGAACGGGTGGTGCCGTAGCTCTCCCCCAACAGATACTTGGGTGAGTTCCAGCGGCCGTTATCGCTGACGTATTGCTTGATGAACTGGCTGACCGACTGGATGTCCGGGTCCACGCCCCAGAAGTCCGAGTCTTCCTTCTTGCCCACCGCCCTGCTCAGACCGGTGCCCACCGGATCGAGCATCACGATGTCCGTCACGTCGAGTATGCTGTACTGGTTGTCGACGAGGTCGTACGGGGGCGGTGGCGTGAAGCCGGCATCCTGGGTGACGATGCGTCGCGGGCCCAGGGCGCCCATGTGCAGCCAGATCGACGAGGAGCCGGGACCTCCGTTGTAGGCGAAGGTGATGGGCCGAGTGCTCGGGTCCTCGACCCCGTCCTTCGTGTAGGCGAAGTAACCGAAGCTTGCCACGGGCTCATCGTTTTCATCGCGCAGGATCAGCGTGCCCGCCGTGGCCGTGTACCTCACCGTGGAGCCGCCGATGACCACGCTGTGCTGGGTCGCGGATGACTCCGGCTTGGGCGTCTGCGTCGCTTCCTTCGACGCACCGGCGGCCTGCTGCTGGGCGCGAACCGGGCCCGCGCTGAGCAGTGCCAGGGCAACGAGCACGTGGACCGTCAGTCGTTTCATCTTCTCTCTCCTCCTATTCGTTGCAGCTTGTCAGTCCCGCATGATGGATGAGATGAGCAGCCGCAAGCCGATGTCCGGACATGGGCCGCGCAACAGAACGCGCCTCACTCGACGTTGAAAAAGTCCTGCCAGGCGAACGACCTCGGTCGTCACCCGCTCACGTTGCGGGGAACATGTCCTCCGGGCCAAGCACCACTCGCGGCGCTTCGCGACGTCGACGCAGCGTGCCACGATGGGTGCGGGACCCATCGGGGCGTTCCACGGGAGAAGGCCGCTCCCCCGAGGCGGGCCTCTGAGACAGGTCTCGATAGTGATGTCGTCGTCGGGATCGATTCTGCTTGGCTAAAGCTCGCTCGTGCGATGCCGTCAGGCAAGTCGGTGCAGGAGTCATGCTGAAGTGGGTGACGATGTCCGTCCCTACGCTTTCAGGCGTCCGGATCGCACGTCGGGGTCCTGTACCGGCCAGGTCGCTGCGTCCGTCCGCACAACCCGCCCCTCCTGTGTATGCCGATGAGAGGGAACGCTCGAGGAGCGGCCGCGTTGGACAGAGAGCCCCGCGCTCCCTATCGTGTCCGCGGCCCTCAACGGAAAGATCGATCCTATGCGCCCTCAAACCACAAGCCGTCAGCTTGGCCTGACTGCGGCGCTCTTCTTGCTCG
>JASFLD010000493.1:0-3854 GCA_050118275.1 Gemmatimonadales bacterium | reverse complement strand
CGCGGCGGCGGCCCCGATCAGACCCTGGTTCTGCTCGACAAGGTCACCGTCTATAACCCCACCCACGCCTTCGGCTTCTTCTCGAGTTTCAACGCCGACGCGCTCGACGAGGTGAACCTCTACAAAGGCGCCTACCCGGCCGAACACGGCGGGCGGCTGGGGGCGGTGCTCGACGTGCGCAGTCGCGAAGGCAACACCACCGCCCTGGCCGGCCAGGGCGGCGTGAGCACCATCGCCAGCCGACTGCAGATGGACGGCCCGCTGGGTGGGGGGACATGGATGGCGAGTGCGCGCCGCACCCACCTCGACCCCTTTCTCGACGCGGTCCGCACCGAGGAAAACGAGATCCCCGCGTACTACTTCTACGATCTCAACGCGCGCGTCACTGTCCCCGCGGCCGGCGGCAAGATGAGTCTCAGCGGATACAAGGGCCGCGACGACCTGCGCTTCGACCTCGAAAGCGACACCTACATCGACCTCAACTGGGGTAACGCGCTGCTCACGGCCAGCTATCGCCGCACATTCAACGAATCGGTGGTGGCCGAGATGCGCGTGGCCGGCACCGAGTACGAGAGCGAAACCGACCTGCGCATCTTCTCAACACCGATCGGTATCACCAACCGCATACGCGAGGTCACCGGCGCGGGCGAGGTGACGTGGGGGGCCGGTCGCGGGTGGCAACTCACCGGGGGCGCGGTGGCGTCGCGCTACCAGCTGGAGTATTTTCAGGAGTTCAACGGGGAGCGGCAGGTCGATTACTACCGCACCCCCTGGGAGGGGGCCGCCTTCGGCGAGGCTCAGTGGACGCCGCGCCGCGGTACCGTGCTCCTGGGTGGGGTGCGCGCGCGCTACCTCGACGACGGCGAGCGCGGACGCGTGGAGCCGCGATGGTCGGCGAGTCAGCGCCTGGGCGAACGCTGGCGCCTCAAGCTCGGCGGCGGCGTGTACTACCAGTACCTGCAGCTCGTTTCCACCGAGGGATTTTCGGCGGCCGACTTCTACGTGCCCATCGACGAGACCGCCCCACCGGGCCGCTCGGTGCAGACGGTGTTGGGCGTGGAGTGGACCCCGAGCGCGCAGTGGCAACTGTCGGTGGAAGGCTACTACACCGAGCTCGCCGATGTGGTGCAATTCAACACCGACGTCTCCGGCGACTCCGAAAACACCGATGCCGCCGACCTCTTCTACACAGGCGGCGAGGGCTACGCCAGCGGTGTCGAATTCTTCGTACAGAAACGCCGCGGTGATTTCACCGGTTGGGTCGGATACACGCTGGGGTGGACACGCCGTAAGTTCCCCGACCTCAACCAGGGCGAGTCGTTTCCGCCCAAGTACGATCGCCGCCACGACCTGAGCGTCGTGGGGCAGTACCGGCGGGGAAAATGGACCTTTGGAGGGAACTTCGTGCTCGCCTCGGGTCAGGCCTTCACGCCCGCCGCGGCCGTATACGGGCTGCGAAACCCGGCCACCGGCACGCTCGGCGACCCCATCCTCCTCCCGGCCCCGCGCAACAGCGCACGGCTTCTGCCGTACCACCGTCTCGACCTCAGCGTCAACCGCGGCGTCACCTGGTTCGGGCAGTCGTTCGAGTGGTTCATTCAGGTATTCAACGTCTACAGCCGGCGCAACGAATGGTTCGTGCAGTACAATCTCGACGACGCGGTGGCCGAGCCCGACGTGGTGCGCATGCTTCCCATCGTGCCCAGCCTGGGAATCAACGTGGAGTTCTGATGCGTGTCTTGTGCGGCATATGCCTCGGTATGCTCCTCGCATTGACGGGTTGCTCCACCGACCGTGAGCCCGGCGACCTGTTCGCGCCCGACGAGGTGGGAGCCCTCGTCGTCGACGCCACACTGATCGTGGGGGACGAGCTGCCCCCGGTGCTGCTTTCGCGCACCCTCGCCCCCGGCGACCTCTTCTCGCTCGACGGCGTGGCGGTGACCGGTGCCGAGGTGTCGATTCGCTGGGGCAGCAACGAGGCGGCCTACAACGAGCTCGCCCCGGGCGTGTACTGGATGCCGGCGCCGCCGGTCGTGCGGCCCACGACCGTCTACCACCTGGAGGTTCGCAGCACCGAGGGCGAGGTGCTCACCGCCAGCACCACCACCCCACGCGCGTTTTCGGTGAACCGCTGGGTGCTCCTCGACAACAATGGCGAGAGCGTGTTGCGCACGCTGGGCACCTTCGCCGAACACGGCGATACCCTCTACAGCGCCCCGGAGAACCAGCTCGTTTACCAGCAAGGGCTCCTCGAGGCCCGCTTCGACCGCGGCGACGAGATCGCGTTTCAGATCGGGCTCTCCAGCCTCGACGAGGGATCCGACTTCGTCATCGACCCCGACTTCTTCGACGAAGAGGACTTCGAAGACCTCGAGCGCGACGTCGCCTCGCCCCCCTTCGATGCCCTCGACGGACGCATCCGCCTGCCGTGGTTCGCCATCTACTTCGAAGGCCGTTACATGGTGCGCTTCTACTCCGTCGACCGCAACTGGTACGACCTGGCCCGCTCCCTGCCCGAGTTTGCCGGCGGCGGCAGCGGGTTCGGCGGTCAGGCCGGCGACGACTTCGAGCGTCCCCTCTTCCGTGTCAACGGGGGCATCGGCCTCTTCGGCTCGGCCGCCGTCGACACCGTCGGCTTCACCATCCACCCCGCCCCGTAGGGGGCGTTCGTGCCGGGCGGCTTGTTTCTCCGCCGCCCCGCCTGCTACAATTCCCTCCATCACCATGAATTCGGTTGGCAACGATACGATTGCGGCCCTGTCGACGCCCCCGGGCGAGTCGGGCATTGCCGTGGTGCGGATGTCCGGGCCCGAGGCACTGAGCATACTAACCGGTATGTTCGACGGGGACGCCCCGTCGAAGGAGACCGGCGAGTGGGAGCATCGCCGGCTCTACCACGGGCGGGTTCTCGATACCGACGGCGAGGCCATCGACGAGGTGATGGTGGCGGTGATGCGCGCGCCGTCGAGTTATACCGGCGAGGATGTTATCGAAGTGAGCTGCCACGGGAGCACGCTGGTTGCGGCGCGTGTGCTCGACCGGCTCTACTCCGCGGGCGCTCGGGCAGCCGAACCGGGGGAGTTCACACGGCGGGCCTTTCTCAACGGCAAGATGGACCTGATCCAGGCCGAGGCGGTGGCGGACCTGATTCACGCACAGAGCGAACTGCAGCGCCGGGTTGCGCAGCGCCAGCTAGAGGGGACGCTCTCGCGTCGCCTGGGCCGCCTGGCCGACGACATGGTGGGGTTGCTCGGAACCATCGAGGCCAACATCGACTTCATCGAGGAGGACATCGACGCGCTCGACACCCCCGCCGCGGTGGAGATGCTTCATCGGCACGAGCGCGAGCTGGCCGAGCTGCTCGCCAGCGCGCCGCTTTCGAAGCCGTTTCGCGACGGCTTCCGGGTGGCGCTGGCCGGGCCCGTGAATGCGGGCAAGAGCAGCCTGTTCAACCGCCTGGTCGGCGAGGAGCGCGCCATCGTCACCGAGATTCCCGGCACCACGCGCGACCTCCTGCGCGAGCCGGTGGTGATCGACGGCCTGGTCTTCGTTTTCCACGACACCGCTGGGCTGCGGCCCGGTGCGGCGATCGACCGGGTGGAATCGATCGGCATCGACCTGGCCACCGACGCCGTTCGCTCCGCCGACGCGGTGGTGTTCGTGATCGACGGTACCCTCGAACCGGATCGGGAGGTGGTCACAGCGCTCGGTGCGCTGGAGCCGGAGCGGTCGCTGGTGGCGGTCAACCAGTGCGATCGTTTTGCTGGCGACGGGCGGGTGGGGCTGGACGCCTGGTTGGCGCTCGACAGCGGCGTCGGTTATGTTACACTCTCGGCGCTCTCGGGCGAGGGCGT
>JASFLD010000492.1:0-3866 GCA_050118275.1 Gemmatimonadales bacterium | reverse complement strand
GCCAGTCGAAAACGCAGTTCCTGCGTCTCGGCATTCCAGCGCACGCTGCCCGGCTCGACCATGCCACCCAGACGCACCGACGTGCCGTAGGCAGCATCACCCTCAGCCAGTAACTCCGTCGGGGTCCAAAAGTAGACCAGGCTCCGACCGAGACCGCCAAAGGCGAAATAGCCGAAGACGACCAGTACCAGCACGACGCCAATCCCCAATGTGAGCTTCTTATTCATCGTCTACCCGCCTATACGATGAGGAAGGTGGCCGCTCCGCCCGCCTTCTCGTATCAGCTGTCTGGGGGGTCAACCCGCACGACGATCCGCCCCGTACGCAGCGAAAATCAGTCTCAGTGTCGATATAACTTACCAGTCGACCCCCTGAGTGGAAGGTGTGGCGGATTCCTACACACGATGGGCCAGAAAGTTCTTCGCTGACGCGCCACTTGCCCCCTGCCCGTTCCCCCCTAGCCCATGCTGACTTGCAAACATTTCCCTGTATGCTGAACATAACGGAATACCACGCACATCGGTCCCCTCGGAGGCACGGCGGCGTAGCGAATGAGCCCAGCGATGCGCCGCTCCCGACGGGAGAACTGGCAGATCCCGGTGCCATCGATCAGCAAGCACTCAGAACACCGTCATCGGGGCTGTGCTAGGAAAGATTTGTCGAAGTTGTGCAAAATGTTTCCAAATTCAGGGCGGCTTCAAATCGGAGCAAGTTCTCGTAAGATGTTCTCCAACAATAACTTACGAGTATGGCACCGAGTTGGGAACGGGCCTTGCTTATTCCAATGCGCGAAGGACGGAGTCTCGAGCGTCTTAGCCGGACAGGGAAAACGGCGGGGGAGGGCGACTCAGAGGCTCCGTCCTCATTTTCCGGACATACTTACCGGCCCGGTCTCGTCGGTGAAGCCCCACACTCGAAAAAGGCAATCAGCCTACCGCACATTCTCACTTCTGAGCGAGCGCCCCGCGGGCCCGGGGCGCTCGCTTTTCTCGCTGCGTACTCCAGGGCACACGCGTGAGAGGATCGGCGGAATGCCAGACAATCCATACATCACGTCATGTCGCCACCTAGAATATTGCTGAGTGGGCGACCCGGCTGCGGCAAGACGACCGTGATCAAGCGGTCGTTGAAGTTGATCGGCCAGGAGCGTTGCAGCGGCTTCTACACCGAAGAGGTCCGTGAGGCTGGTCGAAGGATCGGGTTCGATGTCGTAACGCTGGACGGCCGGCGCGGACCTCTTGCCAGAATCGGCGTGGTCGGCCCACGCCTGGGTCGCTATGCCGTAGACCTGGATTCGTTCGAGCGACTGGCGCTATCGTCCTTCGGGCCATCGGGCGGCGAGCGCCCGCTGCAAAGCGTCTTCGTCCTGGACGAGATCGGCAAGATGGAGCTGTTGAGCCCGAAGTTCGTTACTCTGCTTGGACTGATGTTCGCGGACACACGGCGGCCCATTCTGGGAACCGTGCTGGCGGCCCGGCATCCGGCCGTCGCTCCAATCCGGCGGCGCCGCGACATCGAGATCATCCACGTGACCCAGGAGAACCGCGACGAGCTACCGGCGGCGATCGGCCGGGTATTCGTAAAACACCTCTCCGATCCGGACGCCGCGGCCCAGCCCTAGAACAGTTCGATCCAGGCGCGTTGGGGTAGCAGGCGCGGACGGGCGAGCTTGGATAAGTAGACCGCCCGCCGGGCGGCGCAGCTGCTGTACCAGAATCGAGGCGTGGCGCCGCTGATGAACATGTCGTCCCCGACGTAGGCAGCACCGTAGTAGTCGACCGGCCCGCCCAGGCTGAGGTCGTCCTTCACCATGATGATCCCGTAGAACTCGAAGGGCCCGTTCATCTTCAGATCTTCGTCGGCGAGCAGTATCCCCTGTCCGCCGCCGGAGCCCGAGAGGTCGATCGATCCGTTCACGTGGATGATGGGAAAATACTCGAAGCAAGGACTACTCGGGTCGTTGGGCGCGCCCCAGTTGAGCGGACTCGATTTGTCGCATTCTCCGTCCACGACGGTGGGCTGGGAACCGCCGAATACAAAACTGTCGGGCAACTGGATGTCCGCCACAGCGGCCAAGTCATCGTAGGTCAGGTCACCGAAGTCGAACAGGGTCGACTGAGAGAGCGTGGCATCCGGCACGATGTCAGCGGGATAGCCCGTGACCCGACTCGGATCGTTGACGTTGCCGGCGGATGACCGAACGACACCGGGCACGCTGTCTTCGGCATACCCGGAGCAAACGCTGGCCGACCACGAGCCGGGCGGATCGTTGTTGAAGCCTGTGATGATCGGCTGAGCGCCGCCGCCGAAGTTGACGTATTCGACGATCTCGACCGCCGCCTCACAGCAGATATCGGGAACCCAAGTGCGGGCGATAGCGGCCTGACGCCGTTGACCTTGGTTCAGTCCGGGGGGGCGCCCGATCACCTCGATGTAGTAATACCGTTTGGCCGAATCGCTGCCGACGCGCTCGATCGTGGCCGTGTAGCTCCCGCCGCCCTCGAAAGTCACCGGCCCTACGACATGAGTATCGCCCGGCTGCAGGGCCCCATACACGCCGGGATCCCACTGGTCCAGCACCTGCAAGATGCCCGCTTCACCGGAGTAGAAGCTGGTGGTGACGCTCCTCATGCTGCGGCCGATCTGGAACTCTTGGGACGCGGAGAAGTAGCCGCTGGCAACCACCGCCGCGAGTAAGACGAGGGCGAACACGGCCATCGCCAGAGCGAAGCCGCTCTCCTCTTGCAGGTGGCGTGGTCTAAGGACTCTCATTTCTGCGCCCTCACGGACCGTTCCTCAGATGAGTGCTGGTGGACAGCATGCGATAGTCAGGCTCGGTGAGCGTCTTGTCCGTCGGGGCCCTCACGGAAATCACGACCCGGGCCACGAGCGTCGGGTCGGTGGTGGCCACGTTGTTCGGCGTATAGTAGCTCAGTTGGAGCCCACCGTCGGCAGGGGGCGCCAGCGGACCGGCCACCGGCAGGTATTCGCTGGCCGCCCGACTTCTGCGTCCCAGCCACCAGCGCTCGTTCATCTGGAACAGGCCAAAGACATACGGCCTGAAGAGGCGAACCGGAGCCCCCTCCCAAACGCCGTTCAGTGTGCCCACGACGGTGATGACACGCTGGGGCGTGGTTCCGGAACCACAGCTCGGCCCAGAAGTGGCGATGCCGACCACGGGCAACACCCGCCAGGTATCGTCATCGTTCTGCGGCCCGTTCTCCACGAAGACCAGGACGCTGTCCGCCCCGTCCAGGGTCAGGTGGCCGGAGACATGCGTTAGCGACAGCGTGCCGCTGCCTTCGTTGACCGCGCAGACGATACCGAACCCGGCCGTAGATCTGAACGCGACGCTGTCGCTCCCAACGGCATACAGATCGCCGCCTGCGGCGGAGACCTCCCGGAGCTCGGATGTGAGCAGCGTGGCCGAAGCGCGCAGAGCGTGACGCGCAGACAGGATGCGAGCCTGCCTCGCGTAGAACTTCTTCTGGGCGGAGAGCGCACGAAGGGTCCCGGCGACGACGATCCCTGTGAGGGTCATCGCGACGAGGACCTCGATGAGCGTGAAACCACGCGACCAGATCGAACGGCGAGTCGTCATCGCGCGATATAGATGACCAACGTGTCGGCGGTCTGGCTACCACTGCGACGGCGGTAGGTGGCCTCCAGCACGACCTTCTTCGGGTTCTCTCCCTCGACCATCCAGGCAAGTTGGTAGTCGCCTTCGGACCGCATCCCCGAGTTCACCGCCTCGTAAGGCAGCGCCTTGAGTTGCTCGGCCTGATCAGCCACCAACATCGAGACGTCCGTGTCGCGCTCGCCGAGCCAGAGTTCGGCGGACACCAGGCCGACAGCAGTCGAGAACC
>JASFLD010000491.1:0-3869 GCA_050118275.1 Gemmatimonadales bacterium | reverse complement strand
TGAGCCTGGCCAGATCGATCGGGGTGCCGACAACGACGACGTCGGCATCCGATCGCTGAATGGTCTCCTGCAGTTCGGCGATTTGCTCCTCTCCGTATCCCATGGCGGGGAGTACCGGACCCGTGCCCGAGTATTTCTCGAACGTCGCGATGATCGAACCCACCGCGAACGGCCGCGGGTCGACCAGTTCCGCCGCGCCATGGTTCTGAGCCGCCAGGCTTGCCGCGCCGAACTTCAGTTCGCCGTGTGTCAAGCTGGGCCCGTCCTCGATGGCCAGAACCCGCCGACCCTTCAGTAGCTCGGGCTTGTCTACGCTGAGCGGCGAACGTGCGACGAACAGCCGGGCCTCGGGATTGGCGTACTCGACGTTGTGACGGACCGTGTCGATGTCCTCGGGGCGGGCCGAGTCGCTCTTGTTGATTATCACGACATCGGCCAAGCGCAGGTTCGCCTCACCCGGGTGATAGGTCAACTCGTGACCCGGGCGGTGCGGATCGGCGATGACAATATGGAGATCCGACGTATAGAAAGGCAGATCGTTGTTCCCGCCATCCCAGAGGATCACGTCGCCATCCTCCTCTGCCTGGCGCAGGATGGCTTCGTAGTCGACCCCCGCGTAGACCACTGTACCGCGACGGATGTGCGGTTCGTATTCCTCCCTCTCCTCAATTGTCACATCGTGGATTTCCAGATCCTCGTACGTCTTGAAACGCTGCACGCGCTGTTGGGTCAGGTCGCCGTAGGGCATTGGGTGTCGGACCACCACAGGAGTGCGGCCGAAGTCGCGCAGGCGCGAGACGACGTAACGAGTCGTCTGGCTCTTGCCCGAGCCCGTCCGTACCGCGCATACGCTCACCACGGGCCGGATCGACTGGAGCATCATCTGACGCGGGCCCAGCAACGTGAAGCTCGCTCCTCCGGCCAGAACGCGGCTGGCCATGTGCATCACGTACTCGTGGGAGATGTCGGAGTAGGAGAACACGCAAGAATCGATCTGCTCTCGCCGAATGATCTCCTCGATTTCCTGTTCGGCCAGGATCGGAATACCGTCGGGATAGTCCGCACCCGCGATCTCGGCGGGGTAGACCCTGCCGCTGATGTTCGGAATCTGTGTGGCAGTGAAACCCACGACCTCGTAATCGGGATTGCCGCGGAAGAAAGTGTTGAAGTCGTGAAAATCGCGCCCGGCGGCGCCCAAAATGATCACTCGCTGCTTCGTCGGGGTCATAGATCCTCTTTCATCCCAGCGGACACAACCCGCCTTTGTCGTATGCGTGCAAACTGCCGTCGGCCCGCACGCGGCTTTCTAGTGGCACTTCGCGTCGCTCAAGCTCCGAACTTCACCAACCGTCCAGCGTGAGCCAGTGCCGTGGGCATCAGATCCTCAGAACGGCAGAGTCCTACGCCTCCCTGAAGACACCACTTCTCACCGAATCGCTTGACATCGTCCCGGCGACACGTCGGAGACCAAAGCAGAAAGGGCACGGGATGCCAACTGTGACTGCGCAGGGCCGCTGGCGTCGAGTGGTCTCCGGTTACCAGTATGACATCGGGAACGAGGGCTTCCAATTCCGGAATCCGGCGATCGACCTCCTCGATGACTTCCACCTTGCGCTCGAACGCGCCGTCCTCACCCGCTTTATCCGTCTCCTTCACATGTACAAACGCGAAATCGTAACCGGTCCAGACCCGCGCCAGCGTCTCGAACAGGTCGTCGAGTGACGAACCCGCCTCGACCGCGTCCATTCCGAACAGCTTGGCCACACCCCGGTACATCGGATACTGGGCGACCGCCACCGCCCGCAGCCCGAAAGCGTCCCTGAACGTCGGCCAATCGGGTAGCCGGGCGAAGCCACGCAGTAGAACCATGTTCGCCGGTTCGTGCCCCGCCAACCGTTGGCGCGCCTCATCGACGAACCGCTTCACCAGTTCGGCCGTCGCTGTCGCCTCCTCCCTCTCCGCACTGACCGGTAGAGGAGGACTACCGGTATGGCCCGGATCGGTGTCCGCGACGCCTTCGACCAGCCCCTCGCCGCGCAGAACCAACAGGAAGCGATGTTCACGGACCGGTTCCACGAACATCTCCACACCGGGCAACTCGATCGACCTCAGCTCCGCGCACAGCTCGCGTGCCTTCTCCGTTGCGATGCGGCCAGCGCGACGATCGGTAATCTTCCCATCGCCGTCAACCGTGCAGAAGTTACCGCGGGCTGCAATATCCTGCGGTCCCAGTTCGAAGCCGACTCCCAGCGCCTCCAGCACGCCGCGGCCGATCTGATAGCGGAGCGTGTCGTAACCGAACAAGCCGATGTGACCCGGTCCGCTGCCCGGCGTGATACCCGGGCCGACCGGCTGATGGAGACCGACGATCCCCTCCGCCGCCAACCGATCGAGATTAGGCGTTCGAGCGATCTCGAGCTCGGTGTGCCCGCCCGGTTTCATCGGAAGACCGCCGAGGCCGTCCAGGACGAACAGAAGGATCTTCGTGTCCGCTTCCGTCAGTAGCTCTCTCAATGTGTCTAGGTCCACGTGACTCACCTCGTGCCGTTTTCAGGTAGCAGCATGGCCGCGGCGAAGACCTCGATGCCCGACCACAGATTGCCCAGCCGCAGATTCTCGTTCGGGCTGTGCTGGTTATTGTCGTAATTGACGATGGGAAGGCCGACGGTCGGAACGCCGAGCACGTCGGTGAACTGATAGAGAGGCACGCTCCCACCCAGCGTGGGCAACTTCACGGCCGCCAGGCCAGTATGCCGCTCGATCGCTGCGATCAAGGCACCCGCGACCGGCAGGTCCATCGATGTTCGAAAGGCCGGATAGCCGTCCGAGGTTTGCGCGTACACCAGGCGCGGATACTCGCGTCGCGTCTCTGCATCCGGCTCGTTCCAGACGACGTGGTAACCTCGTCCTTCGATGTGAGCGATCAGTCGATCGACCTGCGCTCCGGGGTCGATGTCCTTGACTAGCCGCATGTCGATGTCGGCGATGGCAATATCGGGAACGATCGTTCGCGCCTCCTCACCCACCCAACCACTGCGCAAGCCACGCACGTTCAACGACGGCTCATTGATCAGCAGCAGGCGGCTGCCCTCGGCCTCCGGCTCGGCGATGGCCAGTGCGAACATCTGGTCTCGATCATCGTCGGGGGCCGCCGCAATCGCCGCTCGCTCGAACTCACTCAACGGGATCACGTCGTCGTAGAACCCGTCGACCAGAACTTTGCCGCTCACGGGGTCCTTCATTGTCGCCAGTAGCTGCGCCAGCCGCATGGCTGGGTTCGGCGCCCAGTTCCCGTAGTGTCCGCTATGCAGCGGTCGCAATGGTCCGTACACCGTGAGCTCGACGCTCACGATGCCCCGCGCGCCAAAATATAGCGTCGGCAATCCCGAAGGATCGCTCGGACCATCGGCCGCGAGAACAAGGTCGGCGCCCAGCAGATCGCCGTGTTCCCGCACAAGGCGCCCCAAGTTCGGCGAACCGGCCTCCTCATCGCCCTCGAACAAGAACTTGAGGTCCGCGGCCGGTTGCAGGGCGGCAGCGCGCAGCGCATCCAACGCGGTCATCATCGCTACGATCGGCGACTTGTCATCCGACGCCGAGCGAGCGTAGAGACGATATTCAGGATCGAGTCGACCGCTTGCCGGCAGATCGACGATCGTCGCACCGGTCTCCAAGGAGCCATCGCGCAGAACGGGTACGAACGGCGCATGCCCCGTCCAACGACTGGGGTCAACGGGCTGGCCGTCATAGTGCGCATAGAAGAGTATTGTCCGCGTCGCCCCGGGGACCGAGAGCTCACCGTACACGTACGGCGAGCCGCCGGTCTCCAAGAGCTGCGCCGCGATGCCGCGCCGCTCCATCATCCGCAG
>JASFLD010000490.1:0-3874 GCA_050118275.1 Gemmatimonadales bacterium | reverse complement strand
TCGTAAACACGCACAGACAGAACACCACCACGATCAGGCGCGTCGAGAGCGCCCGCCCGTCGACCTCGCTGAAGTAGCGGGCGGTGCGGTGGGCCCAGCCGGCAAACGTCTCCACGCCCGAGGCCCGGTAGGCCGAGGGGCGGTAGCCTTGGGGCCAGCCGGCCTTGAGGTCGAGTTCGTCGAGCGAGGCACCGTCGGAGACAGCGAGGGCGTGGCGGTGGTTCATGGCCGAGGCGCCCTTGAAGTACGGCGAGCGCGGCCCGTCCTCGTGCAGGCGCACGGCGGCGCTCACGACGTAGAGCAAGGCCAGAATGGCAAAGGTGGCAACGGGAGATAACTTCATGCCGTTGGAATCAGTAGCCGGTGGGGGCGTCGATGAAGCGGGTGGTGACGGAGAACCGTTTCTTGAGGTGTCGTTCCAGCGCTCGCACCCCAACGGTCTCGGTGGCGTAGTGCCCCCCGAAGATCAGGTTCACCCCCGCCTCCTTGGCCATGTGGTAGGACGAGTGCGAAGTCTCGCCGGTGATGAGGGTGTCACAGCCCACGCGGGCGGCCTCCTCGGCGAACATGGCGCCGCCGCCGGAGAGGAGCCCCGCCAGACGCACCCGCGACGGACCGAACGCGAGCATCTCCGGCGCCGCCCCCAGCTTCGTTTTCATCACCTGACACAGGTCGTCTCGCGAGATCGAGCCGGTGGGGCGCGCGATGGCGCCGATGGGGGTGCCCTTGTAGTCGCCGAACCACGCTTCCACCGTCATGTCGAACAGGCGCGCCAGCTCGACGTTGTTTCCAACTTCGGGATGGCAGTCCAGCGGCAGGTGGGCGGCGTAGAGCGACAGGTCCCCCTTGATGAGCGCGGCGATGCGGGCGTGCATGTTGCCGACGATCTGCTCGTGCCGGCCCCACCACAGACCGTGGTGGACGATCAGCATGTCGGCGCGGGCGCGCACGGCCGCCTGGATGGTCTGCTTGGACGCGTCGACGGCGAACGCGATCTTCGCCACCTTCGCCGCCCCCTGAACCTGCAGGCCGTTGGGTGAGCTGTCGGTGATTTCATGGACGCGGAGATACTCGTCGAGGTAGTCGACGATCTCATCTCGTTTCGGCGATGGGGTCAACGCAATCCTTCCCTCACTCGCTGGACTCAGCTGAGCTTATCGTATCCGCGCAGTCGATTGTACAGCGTCGGCTTGGTGATGCCCAGCATCTTGGCCGCCTTCATTTTGCTCTCGATGTGCTCCACCATCTCATGGGCCAGCAACGCCTCCAGCTGCGGCATCAGCGGGTTGGTCTCCGAATAACCCTCCATGGCCACGATCTGCCGCGCCAGGGCCTGGATGCTCTGGCGGCCGTGCCGTGTCGACCCGGTGGCGCGCTTGAGGAAGTCCTCCGGCAGCGAGGCGGGCGCGACGATGTCCTCGTCGGACAGAAGCACGATCTGCTCGAGCACGTTCTGGAGCTCGCGGACGTTCCCCGGCCACGGGTAGCGCTGGAAGAGCTTGATGGTCTCCGAAGAGAGCGTCTTCAGCGGTTTTCCCTGCTCGGCGCAACGCCTCTTGAGGAATGCCTGGGCGATGGCCAGCATGTCGTCGCGTCGCTCGCGCAGCGGCGGAAGCTCGAGCTGGATCACCTTGAGCCGGTAGTAGAGGTCTTCGCGAAAGCGTCCCTGCTTGACCAGCGTTTCCAGGTCCTCGTTGCTGGCGGCGATGATGCGCACGTCGGTGGTGATCTTCTGCGTGCCGCCGAGGCGCATGAAGCTCTTGCTCTCCAGGTAGTGGAGCAGCTTGGCCTGGATCTTGGCCGGCACCACGTTGACGTCGTCGAGGAACACGGTGCCGCCGTCGGCCACCTCGCAGCGGCCCAGCTTGCGCTTGACCGAGCCGGTGAAGGCCCCCTTCTCGTGCCCGAACAGTTCGCTCTCCAGGAGTTCCTCCGGGATCTCGGCACAGTGGATCTCCTGGAAGGGGCGCTTGTGCCGCGGGCTGTTGTAGTGAATCGTGCGCGCCAGCTCGGTCTTGCCGCTACCGCTTTCGCCGATGATGAGGATGCCCGTGTCCATGTCCTTGACCTTGTCGATGGTACGGAACACCTTCTTCATCGACTCGTCCTTGCCGATGAGGTTGGCGAACTGGTAGCGGTCGGCCACCTGCGCCTTGAGGCTCTCGAACTCGGTCTCGAGCGTCTTCTCCTTGGTGGCGTGCTCCTCGAGGTGGAAGGTGAGCCGCAGGTCGCCGGCGATGTGACGCCCCACCGAGGTCATGAAATTGGTGTCATCCTTGGACGGCGGCAGGGTGGCCGGGGCCACCTGCAGCACCGCGCAGCCGAGGTTCCGTCCCATCGACTTCATTGGCACGCAGACCAAACCGGCCGGGCGCCCGTCGCGGGTTTCTCCATAGTGCACGTTCTCGATCATATCCGCCACCTCCGGCGAGCCGCTGTGGAGGAGCGCGCCGAGCTGCAGCGAGCGCTGCAGAAACGCGCGCAACCCCGGGTCGACCAGGGGCTCCTGTTCGCCTCCCTCGCGCACGCACACGAACGAGCCGTCGCTGGCGATCAGCGCCAGCACGCACGAGTACGCCCCGGTGAGTTCCTGAAACGTGGCCACGGCGCGTTTGAGGAACGACGTCTTGTCGTCGGCAAACTCGGCCAGCGAACTCAGTTCGTAGAACGCGTACAGGAGTTTCTGCGACTCCGTGGAGGTGAGGCTGGTGCGCACCGGACGCTCGCGCAGCCGCTGCTGCAGGGTGACGATCTCGTCCGGCACCTCGTGACCGATCTCGGACTTGATGAGGTCGAGGGCGCGGTCGAGGTAGTGCTTCGCCTCCAGGGTGTTGCCGCTCTCGGTGTGGGCCATGCCGATGTTGGCCAGGGCGGTGGCGGCGTGGCGGAACTTCGAGAGGGTGGCGTAGGCACTCGCCGCCTTCTCGTAGTGTTCGATGGCGTCGGCGTGGCGGCCCTCGGCCACGCACAGGTCGCCGAGCGTGCTGGAGATCTGGGCTCCCTCGTACTTCGAACCGATCTGGGCCCCGAGGCGCTGGGCGCTCTCGATCTGTTCGCGGGCCTCGCCGAGACGGTCGAGGGTGAGATACAGACGGGCCAGGCGCCGCCGCGCGCCCATCTCCTCGTTGATCGTCTCCAGCGTGCTCGCGATCTCGATGGCGCGGCGATAGTAGGCCTCGGCCTCGTCGAAATGCCCGCGCTTGTCCTCCACGTCGCCGAGGGTGTTGTGGATCTCGGCGCGCAGCTGCTCCAGGCCCAGGTTGGTGCTGATCTCCAGGCTCTCCCGGCACATCTTCTCGGCGTCGTCGAAGCCGTGGATCTCGAGGTAGAGGAGCGCCTTGTTGAGGTAGCCGGCGGCGAGACCGGCCTCGTTGTTCACTTGCCGCTTGATCTCGTAGCTGCGGTCGTAGTAGCCCAGCGCCTTGTCGTACTCGCCCCTGGCCTGGTAGGCGAGTGCGAGGTTGTTGTAAGAGCCCGCCAGAGCGTCGCGCGCCTCGAGCTTCTCGCGCAGAAAGGCGCTCTGTTCATAGTAACCAATGGCTTCGTCGTAGCGGCTGGTGTTGAAGTGGATCACGCCCATGAGGTTGAGCGCCTGCGCCACCACGTCGGGCTGGTCGTTGGGGTTGATGGTGGTCAGGCTGAGCTTGCACGCGTCCACGGAACTCTCGTAGTCCCCGAGCCGGTATTGAACCCAGCCGATCTCGTTCATCAGCCGGGCCTGCTCGGCCAGCGTCAGGTGAGGGTTGAGAAACTCGCGCGTATCGGTGAGTAGCTCCAGGGCCTGGGTGTAGTTGCCGCGCGCGCCCCAGGTGTCGGCGAGCAGGCGCATCACGTCGGCGTAGAGCGCGGCACTCTGGCGGATGTCCTCGTAGTC
>JASFLD010000489.1:0-3878 GCA_050118275.1 Gemmatimonadales bacterium | reverse complement strand
TCGCATATTCACCGACAGACATCCAGGAGTTTGACACCCTCCCCCACACCCTCAGGTCCTACGCAAGCAGGGGCTGCCACCCGGCAGCCCCTCTCACCTAATAGCCCCCGATAGTGGTCCGCTCACCTGCAACCTTGGAACGATGGCGGCAACGTCAACGTGAGGGTGCCCTCCTTCCCCGGCAGGGTTGGGAGGCGGTCCGCTTGCCCCCGGAGCGTAACTCGCGAGCGCTTGCCGGGTCATCGGCGCGTGCAAACGCAGCACGCGAGAGGTGTAGCGAGGGGGTGAGCGACCGCCGACCGCAGCGGCCCGATCAACCGAGGGCTACTCCCAGCTGGTGATGTCGGCGTCCTCGTCCTCGCCGCCCGGCTGTCCGTCCCGGCCCAACGTGAACAGGTCGTACGTCGTCGGGTTGACCTCGCCGGGGCTCCGGTAGACGTAGGGCCGGCCCCACGGGTCGAGGGGGATCTCTTTCTGCAGGTACGGCCCGCGCCAGTTGTAGGGTGCGGGCTCGCTGACCGGCTTCTCGCGCAGAGCCTGGAGGCCCTGCTCGGTGGTCGGGTAGCGCCCGTTGTCGAGGCGGTAGTTGTCGAGCGCCACGCTGAACAGCTCGATCTGCGTGCGTGCCGTCGAGCTCTTCGCTTCCGATACGCGGCCGATGATCTGCGGCCCCACCAATCCGGCCAGCAGGCCGAGGACGATGATGACGACGACGATCTCGATGAGCGTCAGGCCCTCCTGGCCCGATCTCGATATGCGCGACTTCATGTTCATGGCTCAGAATGCACTCGTGTTGATGCTGTAAATGGCCTGCAGCATGGCGAGGGCGACGAAACCGACCAGCGCCCCGAAGATGAGGATCATCGCCGGCTCGATCAGCGAAACCAGGGTCCGCAAGGCGCGCCGCACCTCTCCATCGTACGTGTTGGCGACCCGCAGGCAGAGGTCCTCCAGCCTGCCGCTCTCTTCCCCTACCGCGATCATCTGCAGCGCCAGCGGTGGCAGCGTGCCGGCGAGGGCCGGCGCTAGGGCGCTGCCTTCCGCCACACCGCCGGCGGCGCGTTCGATCTTCTCGGCGACGGCCACGTTCGTGATGGCGCCGCGGGCGATCTTCAGCGACGGCACGATGGCGACGCCGCTCTTCAGCAGGATGCCCAGGGTACGCGCGAAGCGTGCCGTCGTGTACTTCGCTTCCAGGTCGCCCACCCACGGCCACTCCAGGCGTGCGGCGTGCCAGCGCCGTCGCGTCTGCGGGTCCTGCATGGCGCGGCGCACGCCCAGGACCGCCAGCACGATGAGAATCAGCCACAGCCACCACCAGCCGGTCAGCAGCCGGCTGCCGAAGACGAGCGTGCGCGTGGTCAGCGGCAGTGTCCCGCCGACTTCCTCCAGCATGGTCGAGAAGCGGGGCACGACGAACAGCAGTAACACCGCGACGCCGACGCTGGCCACGACGGCCATCAGCGCCGGGTAGATCAGAGCCGACTGGATCTGCGAGCGCAGTTCCGCCGTCTCCTCGAGGTGCTCGGCGACCTGTTCGAACACGGTCTCCAGCGCGCCGCTGGCTTCCCCCGCCTCGACCATCGCCGGAACCAGAGGCGGGAAGTAGCGTGGGTACCGGCCCAGCGCATCCGCCAGGCTGGCGCCGCCTTGCACGGCGCGGCGCACCTGCGCGATGGCCTCGCGGAGACCTTCGTGGGTCGCGTGCTCCGCGGTCACGGCAAGGGCGCGATCGAGGGGCAGTCCGGCGTCGAGCAGCGTGGCCACATCGCGGGCCCAGACCGTGACGGCGGCGCGGCGGCCGAGGAAGCTGCGGCTCTTGCGCAAGCGCGGCGGTGCGGCCTCGAGGCTCACCGGGTAGAGCTGGCGGCTGTGCAGCTCGTCGAGGGCGGTCTTGCGCGAGGAGGCCTCGAGGATGCCCTCGAGGATCTGGCCGCTGGGTGTGGCGGCCCGGTAGCGGTAGCGATCGCTCACGCCACCGCCTCGTCGCGCGTGACGCGCAGTACTTCCTCCAGCGTGGTCACGCCTTGCGCCACCTTGCCGAAGCCGTCGGCGCGCAGCGACCGCATGCCCTGATTGATCGCGACCCGTCGCACCTCACCGATCGACGCGCCCCGGGCGATCAGCTCGCGAATCGCGTCGCTGATCGGCAGGAGCTCGTAGATTCCGGTGCGGCCGCGGTACCCGGTCCCCGCGCAGGCCTCGCAACCGCGCCCCCGGACCAGCTTGCGGTAGCGTGTGACGCGGGCGCGGCTGGCGGACTCCGAGCTGGCCTGCGAGTCCTTTCCACCTGCGGCTTCGGTGACCCGGATCTGCTCCAGCTCATCGTCGGTCGGCGCATACGGTTCGGCGCATTCGGCACAGACCAGCCGCACGAGGCGCTGCGCCAGGATGCCCTCGAGCGTCGCGGAGACCAGGTAGGGCTCGACGCCCATGTCCATGAGCCGGGCGAGTCCGCCGGGCGCGTCGTTGGTGTGGAGCGTCGAAAAGACGACGTGGCCGGTGAGCGCCGATTGGATGGCGATCTCGGCCGTCTCGGGATCGCGCATTTCACCGACCATCAGGACGTCGGGGTCGTGGCGGAGGATCGAGCGCAGCGCGTTGGCGAAAGTCAGCCCCGCCTTGCGGTTGATCGGGATCTGCGTGATGCCCTCCAACTGGTACTCGACCGGGTCCTCGACGGTGATGATCTTGAAGCCCGGTTCGTTGATCGAGGACAGGGCGGCGTACAGCGTGGTGGTCTTGCCCGAGCCCGTGGGACCGGTGACCAGGATGATCCCGTGCGGCAGCCGGATCAGCCGCGACCAACCCTCCAGGACGTGGGCGGGCATGCCCAACTCGCTCAGGTTACGGACGTGCGTCCCGCGGTCGAGGATGCGCAAGACCACGCTCTCGCCGTGCATCGACGGGACCGTCGAGACGCGCAAGTCGACTTCGCGCTCCGACAGCCGCAGTCGGATGCGGCCGTCCTGCGGCAGGCGCCGCTCGGCGATGTTCAGGTTGGCCATGATCTTGATACGACTGATCGCGGCGGCCTGGTAGGCGCGCGGTGGCCGCGAGACGTCGTGCAGCACGCCGTCGATGCGGTGTCGGACGCGGAGACCTTCCGCCGTGGACTCGAGGTGCAGGTCGCTGGCCCGCGCCTTCAGCGCCTCGAGGATCATGACGTTGACCAGCTTGATGACGGGCGCCTGGTGGGCCAGGGCGCGGACGTCGTCGAACGCTTCTTCCTCTTCGGCGACGACCTCGACATCGGCCCCGCGCAGGTCGGCGGCCTGGCTGGCCAACCCGTCGCCCGCCGCCGACATGATCGCGGCGTGGATCTCGGCCGAGGGCGCTTCGACGACTTCGACGCGGCTCTCGAAGGTCCAGCCCAACTCGTCCAGCGTCGTCGGATCGAGGGGGCCGCCGGCGGCGACGATCAGCGTGCCGTCGCGGATCTCCAGCGGCAGGATGCTGTGCTGCTCCAGGTACTTGGGCGACAGCCGGCGTGCCAGAGGCCCGGAGGCGGCCGCGCGCAGGTCCTGCGTCGACCGTTCGGTATCGCTGGCAGCGTCCTTGGATCTCTTCTTGCCGGGTGTCATCGTCGTATATCCAACATTGAAAGAAAACTCAAAACAGATCGGCGGCCAAGTCCGGCGTGCGGTACGGCGGGCCGCCCGCCGCCGACAGCCAATGCAAGTGGCGGGCCGAAGGCCGCCTGTGATCAGAAGATAGAGACTTTGAGGTAGCGTCCGGGGTTCTGCTGGATATCGGCGGTCAGCGAGCTGAGGCTCTGGGCCGCGCTCCGCAGGTCCTGGTAGAGGCCCGGGTCGTTGACCAGCAGGCCGACGGTGCCTTCGCCGCTGTCGATCTTCTCCAGGACCGAGGAGATCGAC